>JBJKTB010000519.1:0-5703 GCA_046703345.1 Ignavibacteriaceae bacterium | reverse complement strand
CTGTAAGAAAGAGTAATCGAATGAGTTTCTGTAATAGATTTTTTCAGGGGAGAGTCGGGACTTACATTTACCGACTTATTAAAAATCTGAAAATCAGTTATTACGATTGGAGGGATATAAGGATTATCTTTTATACTGTCCGGGTAGAACATATTAAAGCCGCGTATTCCGCCGAAATACATTCGTCCTTTAGAGTCCTCAAAAGTAGCGCCGCCGTTAAACTGGTTGCTCTGCAGGCCGTCGCCGGTACCGTAATTTCTTGCTGTTTCCTTTGAAGGATTAAATTTTGAGAGTCCCTTATTTGTACTAATCCATAAATTGCCTTTTCCGTCCTCGAGTATGCCGTATATTGCGTTATTTGATAAACCGTGTTTTTCATTGTAATGAATAAAAGTGCCTTTAGATTTAACGAATTTATTCAATCCGTTGTTAGTTCCTATCCAAAGGGTGCCGGTATGATCTTCAAAGATACACCAGACGTTGTTGTTGCTTAGGCTGTTAGTATCATTCGGGTTTTCCATATAACGTGTAAATATTCCGGTCTGCCTGTCGAATTTATCAAGGCCGCCGCCGAGAGTACCTATCCACATCTGCTTAGAGCGGTCCTCGAAAATAGTATACACATAATCATGACTAAGGCTTCGCGGATTATCCAGATCATTCAGATATACCTTGAACTTTCCCGTAGACGGATCGAATTTATTTAATCCGGCTAAGGTGCCTATCCAAAGGACACCGTTGTCATCCTGATATATGGAAGTAATGCTGTTGTTGCTGAGAGAAGTAGGCGAAAGATTATTAAGGTAATGCACAAATTTGCCAGACCGCTTATCGAACCTATTTAATCCGCCGCCGTTTGTGCCGACCCATAAAGTACCGGATTTATCCTCGCTGATAGAACGGATGTAATTATTGCTTAAGCTCGAAGGGTCTGACGGATTATTTTTATAATGCGTAAATTTTCCGGTGGCCGAATTATATTTATTTAATCCGTTTCTTGTACCCACCCACAAAGTGCCTTCATGATCTCTAAAAATTGAAGTAACCTCATCGTTGCTCAGGCTTGAGGGGTCGTAGGGGGCGTACTGGAATAATTTGAACTTTTCCTTTTCCGGATCTAATTTGTTCAATCCTACATCGGTGCCGATCCAAAGTACGCCTGTCCGGTCTTCATAAATCGACCAGACATAATTGTGGCTGAGGCTGTTCGGATTAGCAGGGTCGTACATGTAATGTTTAAACGCGGCATTAATACGTCCGTTTCTGCCGATTGAAGTTTTAACTAGTCTGTTCATTCCGCCGCCCAATGTTCCGATGAGTAGGCTGCCGGAATTGTCCTCGCACAGAGACCACACGTTGTTATAGCTTATGCTGTTGGGGTCATTCGGATCGTGAAGAAATCTCGCGAACTTTTTTGTATTGGGATCGAATCTATCCAGTCCGTTATTCGTCCCCAACCATAGATATCCTTCCTTATCCTCGCAGATAGACCAGACATAATTATTGCTTATGCTTTGAGGATCGCCGGGATTATACTGGTAGCTTGTAAACTTACCGGTCTTCGTGTTAAACTCGTTAAGACCGCCGTAAGTGCCGAGCCAGAGAATTCCAGGATGTTCGGGCATTTCATAAATATGCCAGATGTAATTATTGCTTAACGAATTGGGATTTTTAGGATCATGCAAATATCTGGTGAATTTCCCTGTGGCGGGATCGAGTTTATTAAGACCGTCGTTAGTACCAACCCATAAATTTCCCTCGTGATCCTGAAAAATAGAGCGTATATTGTTGTTGCTAATGCTGTTCGGATTTTTCGGATCGTGCCGGTATCTGAAAAATTTATTCTGCCCTCTGTCGAATTTATTTAAGCCCCCGCCTAGAGTACCTATCCAAAGAGTTCCGCTTTTATCCTCGAATATGGAAAAGATGGTATTGTCGCTTAAGCTGTTGGGATTGCTGGGATCGGAGCGGTAAACAGTAAAATTATAGCCGTCGTATTTGTTCAGTCCGTCAAGTGTTCCGAACCACATGAAGCCTTTGCTGTCCTGGTAAATACAGAAAACCGAACTTTGAGATAGCCCTTTGTCTATAGAGATCCGTTCGAACTTCGTTCCCTCGTTGTCCGCGAAAAGGTTGGAGGAGAGAAACAGCAGCAGTAATACCGCTGATATCGAATTCCATAATTACAGGTGTCCGGCATTATTTCGGAAGTTACCGGTATTAGAGGTCATTCGTCTTTCTATAATTTTCTGCAGGTTTATTTAGCATTTACTGCTTCTGGGCCGTTAAATTTTACTGTACCTAATTATTTCCAAAGTTAATACTTATTAGATTAACCGGAAAGGTAGAAAAAGAATTAATAATAGAACTTCAGCAATGACGCATGTACCATATTTAATTTGGAATAATGGAGTGCCGGAGTTTTGGAATAGCATATTAATGTTAACATTCAGCAAGTTGAATCTCTCATTTCCCAAGAGAAACGCCATCTCGTTTTACCTCTGCAAATAGTTTTACTTTTATGATGCTGTGACCTTAAATTTATTATTTTTGTTCCTAAGATATTTCAATTATTATTTTACGGAACGATAAAAATGAAGAATGAAAATATACTTTTAATAGGAGATTCAATTACCGAAGGATTCAATACATCAAGATTTCTTTCCGGCTTAAAGGTGATTAATAAAGGAGTCTCGGGAGACAGCACAGTCGAATGTCTGCAAAGAATTGAGAAAAACTGGTTTGAAGATAAACCCGGCTTAATTTTTATTTGTATCGGCACTAACGACTTCGCAAGAGACCGCAGTGATGAAATAATTCTTGAAAATATATCCGGGGTAATAATCAAAGTAAAAACTTACTCGCGAGTTTCTAATATAGTTATCACTTCATTATTCCCTACGAGAGACAATCCGCCAAGACCAAATTCAAGGATAAATTTATTTAACAAAAAATTAAAAGAACTATCCGCAGAAAATAACTGTTTATTTTTCGATCTTCATAAAGACTTTATCGACCCGGAAGGGAATTTAAAAGCAGAATTTACCGAAGACGGGCTGCATCTTACGGAACCGGCATACAAACACTGGGCTGAAAAATTAATAATTTATATACAAAGCCTGTAGTTAACGTTATTTTAATAACAGCATTTTCCTAACCGACCTACTGCTGCCGGCTGAAATTTTGTAAAAATAAATTCCGCTTGAAAGACGTTTACCGCTTTGATTCTGCGCATTAAAAACAATATGATGAATGCCGGCGGCCTGCAGGCCGTTTACCAGAGTTGCAACCTCATGCCCAAGTACATCATATACCTTGAGCTGAACTTTTACTCTTGAAGGAAGCTGATAGCTTATAACGGTAGACGGATTAAAAGGGTTAGGATAATTCTGGTTCAATTCGAAATTTTTTACCGCAACTTCGTTAGCGTCGGATTTTACGGAAGTAACGGTAGAAGGATCGAAGGATGTTAACTTAACCGCGTCGGCAACAACATACGAGCCGGTTGTGCCGGCATCCGATATAACTACCGATTCCGAAGAATCGCCGGAAAATTCGTAGCTGCCAAGATACTGCCACGCGGAGCCGCCGGAAGTTTGATCGACCCGTACCGTGTCGACACCATTTTTATGATGAATAATATAAGGAGTGTCAGAGCAGCGGTTCGAGCTTGCCACCCACCAGGCGTAAACATCGTAAAGTGCATCTGCCGGCAGATCAAGTTTAAATTTTACAAATGAATTTCCCTGTCCCAGCGGATGAAGCATGGAGGGCGTATTTCCCCAATAGCCGGGATTAGCGCTGTTGAACCAGCCTCCTCCTTCAACAGAAGCGGAGGTGTCTCCCGTATCTAAAATTTTCTGGAAAACCGGTTCTTTGGGAATATTAAGCGAATCAGAGCTTACCACAGCTAAGATAGCGGGAAGTTCTCTCTGTTCCGAAGGAGAATCAACGTACTTTCCGTCAGCTGCCATTTGCGTTGAGCCGCCGCCGTCGAGGTTCATTGCCTCAACGCAGCCGAGATCGATCATTATCTGAGCTAAGTCGGGAAGGCTAACCCCGAGACTAGCAGACTGTCTGCCGTCGGCGACCAAAATAATAACATGTTTATTCGAAGTATAACCGACTGCAGTTCGCGGGTCGGTGTTTGTCTCTCCCACACCTGAGCCCCACATTATTTCTTCGTCGTAAGTGACATCAACTTTGCCGTTTTTAACCAGGGTAGGGCCGCCGCCTATGCCTGTAAGAAGATCTTTATACTGTGTACCGCTGCTCATCGATGGAACGGGAAGGGGAGAGGCGGCGTTGTTGGCGTACTGAAGCGGCTGGTCGAAAGTATAAATATCTTTTATGCCGTTGCCGAACTGATAGATCCAGTTTACGCTGAGAGATCTGTCTGTCTTCATTCCGAAGAAACTTCTTATAACGGGATAAGCCTGCGAGTTACGCGTAACCGTCTGAACGTTTACCGCTTTAACCTCATTCGGATACACTACTGCGGAATAAGGCGTTGTACCGCCGAAGAATCCGCCGTTAACTGCAGCGTAGGCCCCGACCTTGGCCGTAAAATCTTTAACATTCATGTTTGTGCCGGAAACATAAGGCCTGACAGCTATAGCGGGATTATTCAAGTCCGCGTCAATGTAGTAAGCCTTGAGCGCGGGAGACTGGCGCGTCCCTTCAAATATCTTTACTCCCTGCGGAAGATTATAATTTGAAGTGATTTCATTCCATGTGATCTGCTGCGGCAGAATAACCGCAGAAAAAAACAGTATGAAGAAAATTATTTTTTTCATGTCTTCACTTATTTTGTTAAAAATATCATCGATAAAATGTTTTGATATAATTTTAATTTCAACCGAGAATTACTTCTACTTTCAAGACGGCATCTTTAAAATTAATAGGATCAATAAAATTATCTTTCAAGGCGCTGCCGTTTACTTTGAACGACTTAATTCCCGAGTTTACTCCTTCAGGATTAATTACATTCAGAAGGATACGTTTGCCTCTGAAATTTCTTTCAGCGCGGAATCCTTTCCACGCTGCCGGAATGTGCGGATCTATCGTTATGCCGCTTAAACTTGTTCTGAATCCTAAAATGTAATCAAGCGCGATTCTGTACATCCACACTGCCGTACCGGTAAGCCATGAGTGGCTGGCCTGGTTTTCGGTTTCGTGATCGGGACTTGTAACATATTCGGCGAAAACATACGGTTCAACTTCATAACGATCTATATCGGCGGATGAATTAGGCGGAAGCATTTTAGTATAGATCTCAAACGCGCTCTCAGTATCGCCGTTTAAAACAGCGGCGAGCACATACCACGATGAAGCATGATTAAAGACCGCGCCGTTTTCTTTTTTACCCGGAACGCAGCGGCTGATAAGTCCGACGTTATCTTCTACTTCTCTGTAAGAAGGCCAGCAGATCTGCATTCCGTAAGGTTTGGAGAGAAATTTTCTGCACGATTCAAGCGCCATGCCGGCTCTCTCTTTCGGCGCGAGTCCGGAAATTACAGACCAAGTTTGAGCATTTAAGAAAATTTTTCCCTGCTTATGCTTTGATGATCCGACAGGCTCACCGTTATCTCTGAAAGCGCGAAGATACCATTCACCGTCCCAGCAGAATTCATTGGTTATTTCGCCCAGCTTATCATAGAAAGACTTCCAGGATTTCAGCGTAGAATCATCACCTCTAAGTTT
>JBJKTB010000518.1:0-3873 GCA_046703345.1 Ignavibacteriaceae bacterium | reverse complement strand
AAGTTGAGATTTAATTCCCGGCGGTAGTAGATATAAAACGGGAAAAAGAGAAAGCATACTTATTCCTGCCTTCCCATTTTCCCTAAAGACAATTTCTCCGGGTTTTTATGAAGCTCCCGTTAATTGTTCCTGTAGTTTCGCACTTGCTGATTCTGTTGCTTCCTCTTGAGAAGTAGTTCCGGCTTTCTGAGCAGCCAGTTCCTTAGCGGCCTCAGAAATATTTGCGGAATCTTTCTTTAATCCGGCGGATGCGATTTTATCCGATGCAGCTTTATGCACATTCGATGAATATGACGACGATACTGCCGCGAAATTCCCCACTTGGCCTATCGATCCTATTGCCATAGTGTCCTCACCTCCTTAATGATGATTGATTGAGATGATGTTCGGCCCGCCCAAACATTCCATAGTTAATTATCGATATAACTTTAATTAAGTTTAGCACATATTTCATTTCGTGTTCCAAATCAATTACAAAAAAATACCCGCCGGGTTCCTTCCGGCGGGTACTTGGGCTAGTCTCGGGGTTAAGAAGGCTTTATGGGCGGCTCAACAGATTTTGTTAAGTCGAGAAGGATTATTATCCTGTCCTCAAGCTTCGCTACAGATGTTATCAATTCGTCGCCTAATCCTGTTTCAAGCAGCGACGGATCTTCAAGGCTGCTTCTGTCTATTCTAAGGACTTTATTGACCGAATCAACAATGAATCCTGTGTTTTTACCGTTATTCTCAAGTATAATTATTCGAGTGTCCTTATCATGCTCTTTTTTCGGAAGATCAAGTTTCGTCCTGAGCTCAATCAGAGGTATTATCTTTCCCCGCAGGTTTACTATGCCGTCAACATAAGGCGGCGCGTTGGGAATTTTAGTGATCTTTGTAACCTTTGTTATTTCCCTTACCGATGATATGTTTACGCCGAATTCCTCTTGCCCGATCCTAAAACTCACAAGCTGCAGCTGATCTTCCGAATTATTTTTGTTTATTGAATTAGTTTCCATCTTACATCACCTCTTCAACTGTTTCCAGAGTTCCGTTTTCAAGCACCGACATGGATGTTTCTTCCGTACCAATTTTGAAATTGCCGACAAGGTTCTGCAGATTTAATGTTAATCTGTTTAAATCCTCCGTGGCCTGCGCAATCTGCTGTACGCCTGCAGCTGATTCGTTTGTTACGGTTGAGATCCCTTCGACATTTCTGCTTATCTGTTCCGCAGCGGTCGACTGCTCTTCGCTTGCGGCGGCTACCTGGTAAATTATATCAACTACTTTTACGGATCCTGAAATTATTTCGTCAAGCGCTTTTCCTGCTTTATCCGCTAGCTGCTTCCCTTTCTTAACTTCCTCGGTCCCCCTGTTCATCGAATTAACAGCCTCTTCGGTTTCTCCTTGGATCTGCTTTATCATTAGTTCGATTTCCTTAGTTGCTTTTGTAGTTTGCTCCGCTAACTTTCTTACTTCATCTGCTACAACCGCAAATCCTCTGCCTTGCTCACCGGCTCTGGCGGCTTCAATCGCAGCGTTCAGCGCTAATAGATTCGTCTGGTCGGCTATGTCGTCTATAACCCGTACTATCTCCCCAATTTGCGTACTGCTGTCACCGAGTTTGGTTACTGTCCTTGCCGCGTTGTCAACAATACTGCTTATGTTGTTCATTCCTTCTACTGCGTCGAACACTGATGTTCCGCCTTCCTTCGCAACCGTACCCGCACTCTTAGCTGCTTCCGAAGCAGCATTGGCGTTTTTAGATGTTTCAAGTATAGTCTTTGTCATCTGCTCCACAGCGCTTGCCACTTCCGCTGTCTGTGAAGATTGTTCCTGTGAACCGGCGGCAATTTGTTCGGCGCTGGATGAAATCTGACCTGCTGCGCTGGCCGTAGCCTCAATTGTTTCAGTAACCTGTGACATCGCTTTATTTAAAGATCTTACTGTGTCATTAATGCTGTCTTTTAATAACTTGTAGTCGCCTTTATAATCGCCTTTCATCTTTACTGTCAAATCTCCTTTGGACATCTTTGCCAGTACTACGCTGGCTTCGGTTAAAGGCATTATAATTGTATCCAGAGTCTTGTTTAGTCCGGTTATTACATCTCTGTATCCTCCCTCGAACTGATCCGTGTCGCTTCTCTTTTTTAGATTACCCTCTAAACCGGCGTCCACCATCTTTTGAGATTCTTCAATAAGCTCTCTAACTTTAAAAACTGCGTTCTCAACGGAAACTACCGTAGCTTGGATCATCGTTATTATTTCATTTACTCCGCTCGCAAGAAGGCCTATCTCGTCGTGAGATTTTATTTCGAGCAGCTTGGTGCCCGTTTCTATTTTTACGTTTAAGTCACCATGAGCAAGCTGCTCAGAGCCGTTCTTTAAATTTATAATGCAAATATTCTTTAAACTTTCGATGCGGCTGTATATCTGTGAGATACCTCCTGAAATAATTCTTGAAATTAACCATGCTAGAAGTATTGAAAAAATTAAACCTGCCGACATGAATATGATCATTATCTTTATTGACGAAGCCGCGTCTTTCAAATTATTCTTATTTACTGACTCGGCTTGCTGTTTATTAATGTGTACCAGCAATAATAAAGAGCTTTGAAGCGCGGTTGCCTCTTCATGCATGCTGCCTTTAAGAAGCGCGACTGCTTTGTCTTTTCCTCCGTTTGTTGCGTAATTATGTAATAAATTCAGATCGTTAATATATGCGCCGTATACTTTCACGAAATTATTGTAAGTGTCTTGCTCCCGGCCTTCTTGTGCGGTTGTTTTATAGTAGCCGATAAAACTGTTCATAGTGTCTTTGTATATATTTATTCTTTCGTTTGCCTGTTCTAATTCACCCTGGTCTGCTGCCAGCACCATATCTCTTGCGTTTACTCTTATCTTCTGAAATGAATCAGTTGCCGCCGCCAGCTTAGTCATCGGTGTAATATTATCTTCGAAAAGGAAGCTTTCTTTTTGAGATATCCGGGATAAATTGTGAATACCCAGATAACCCGTTAATCCGGTTATTATAACCAGCACCGTGAATCCTAATATAAGTTTCGAACGTATCTTTAAATTATTGATAAAGTTCATTTGCGTCTCCGTTTATTTATTTTTTATTTTAATCAAAATTTTTACGCTTGTTGAATACCCGGGGGTACTCTCAATCTGCATTTCCCCGCCTGATAATTCAACGATCTTCTTAATTAGCCCCAGACTGAACCCCAGTCCCCTTTGGAAATGCTTTTCTCTGTCGAACTGATGCATTATTCCGATCTCTTTTATCTGTTTTGCACTCATTCCGATTCCGTTATCCGTAACTTTTAGCATGAACTTGTCTTGCTCAACCCATGTATCTACTGTAATCTTTGTTCCCGGCCTTGAATATGTGCAGGCGTTTCGGATAATTTCTTCTGAAATAAATTTCATGTATTCACTATCAATAAGAAGCTCTGCATCTTCAAGATGCATTATAATGTCGTCTTCCCGCTTATGCTCAATTATTACCGGCTTGATAAAAGTAAGCAGAAGTGCTGAGGGTACTGAAATATCGGGTTTTGTTTTCGTCTGAGATTTTTCCGTTTTTAATACTTCAATTTCGCAGAAGAGAAGAAATTTCTGCACAAGCCTGTGAAGAAGATTTCCCGATTTATTTATTCGCTCTATCATTTCATATTGATCTTTCCGGTCAAATTCGTCGAAAGCATCTTTAAGAAGCTGGGACAATCCGATTATCGAAACCAGCGGAGTCTTCAGCTCGTGAGGAAGATTCCTCGCGATCAGTGAATGCAGCTCTTCGAACTTTAAATCTATGCGCCTTTTCTTTTCTAATTTTGAATTTACCGCAGAGATTAAATGATCCGCTTTATAAGGTTTTGTAAGGTAATCGTC
>JBJKTB010000517.1:0-7011 GCA_046703345.1 Ignavibacteriaceae bacterium | reverse complement strand
ATACTGGGCGGCATAATGTGGATTACGAAAAAACAGAACGAATCTGAATAGGAGAAGGAATTATGGAAAACTACATGAAAGCTCTCTTCCAGTTAAGAAAAAATTTTTTACGCCGGGTGTAATTGTTTTATGTATCATCGCGCTGAACGGCCTTGTGTTCTTAGCCGGCAGGTTTTTCTTCGGACTCGGCGCCGTTACTAATTTAAATAATCAGTATCCATGGGGATTATGGATAGGAGTTGATGTTGCGGCCGGTGTTGCCCTAGCGGCAGGCGGCTTTACCACGGCGGCGCTTGCTCACGTTATGCACCGCGAGAAATACCACGCAATTGTTAGACCCGCTCTTCTCACCGCCATGCTCGGCTATACTTTCGTTGCGATGGGAGTGTTTGTCGATATAGGAAGATGGTACTTTATCTGGCATCCGCTTGTATTCTGGAACGGAACTTCGGCTTTGTTTGAAGTGGGCATTTGCGTTATGATGTATTTAACCACTCTCTACATAGAATTCCTTCCGATCGTTACCGAAAGATTCATCGGAAACGTAAAACTTAAAGGAATTCTTTCAAAACTTAACAGACCGGTTGACGGCATACTCAGACTTCTCGACAAAGGTCTTAATAAAGTAATGTTCTTCTTTATCATACTCGGAGTTGTTCTTTCAACTCTGCATCAGTCCTCGCTAGGAACATTGATGATCATAGCGGGACCGAAGATGCATCCTCTCTGGCAGACGCCCATACTTCCACTGCTGTTTCTTCTGTCGGCTATCTCGGTAGGTTTCCCGATGGTTATCTTCGAATCTTTAATCGCCTCACGTTCTTTAGGCTTGAAACCGGAGATGGATGTTCTCGCTGGACTGGGAAGAATGGTTCCTCCGATACTCGGGATATACTTAGCATTCAAAATTGGTGATATGGTAATAAGAGGGACATTCGTCTATTTAACTCACTTTACTTTACCCAGCGTGATGTTCAGTATTGAAGTTCTGTTCGGAGTAATTGTTCCTCTAAGAATGTTTTTATCAGACAGCGTGTTAAAATCCAGAGCGCTTTTATTAACCGCCTCCGCCCTTGTCATATTCGGCGTACTGCTGAACAGAATTAATAATTTCATTGTCGCTTACACGCCGCCCGTTTCGTTCGGACCGTATTTCCCCTCCTTCGGCGAAATTTCGGTTACAGTCGGATTCGCGGCGATATTAATTCTGCTTTACCGCATAATAGTGTTGAACTTCCCGGTTATAAGTCAGCCGGATAAAAACTCCGTTCCCAGAACAAAATTCGCAATCAGGGGAGTCAGAAATGATTAATAAGATTAAAATTTTAGCATTTATTATTATTGCCGGGCAGTTAGCCTTCGGCCAGAACAAACTACCGAAGAATCATTCGATGACGAATTTAACGTGCAAAACGTGTCATTCGTGCGAGGTACCGACAAAAAAAGACCCTTGCTTAAATGCGTGCCCGAGAGCCGAGATGGTAACCGTCAAACAGTCGCCGTCGGACGCGCCCGAAGTGGAAATATTGAAAGAGCTTTCTAAAACATATATGCCTGTTGTATTCTCCCACCGTGTTCACGCGCAGATGTCGGAGATGTCGGGCGGATGTGAAACTTGCCATCATTATAATACTCTCGGACCAATACAGCCGTGCATCAACTGTCATCAGACGAAAAGAAGCAGAAACGACGTAACGCGGCCGGATCTTGAGGCAGCTTATCACCAGCAGTGTATTAACTGCCACAGGGAATGGAGCCACACTATTGACTGCACTTCCTGCCACGCTTTGAAGACAGATAAAACGGAAGCAGCGGTTAAATCTTCGGTAGCCAAATTAACCGGGAAAAGTCATCCTAAAATCGAAGAGCCGAAGAAGATCATCTTCGAAACAGATTATAAGCAGGGAAAGATAGTTACGTTTTTCCATGATGAACATATAAGCGTGTTCGGCGCAAAATGTATCAACTGCCATCAGCAGGAAAACTGTACTAAATGCCATGATAAAGGGGAAACCGCAGCGGCGAAGACTTCCGGTGATAATATGATTGTGAAAATAAAAAAATCACCTGCGCAGCATCATCAGCCTTGCTTTTCATGTCATCAGGACGATAAATGCACTACATGCCACAAACAGACGGAATCAGGCCCGTTTGATCACGCGCAGAATACAGGCTGGGCGCTGAACAGATTTCATCAGAAACTTTCGTGCAGCAAGTGCCACGGAACTTCAGGCAAATTTGTTAAGCTTAATCCTGAGTGCACCAGCTGCCACAGCAATTTTGAACAAGGCAAGTTCGAGCATTCGGTAACAGGATTGAAACTTGATGAGACACACTCTGCCTTCGAATGCGCGGAGTGCCATCAGAAGAGAGATTTCTCAAAACCGCCGTCATGCGCAGGATGCCATGACGACAAGAGCTACCCCAAAAATAAACCGGGGAAAATGGCATCAATAAAATAAATCAACTAAATAGTTTTTGAATGAAGTATAGTGGAAATTATTTTAGTATTATTCATTTGTAACGCCGAAATAATGTATATGCAGGACAGGAAAACATAAGTCATGTTTAAGAAGATAGGATTTAAATTAATACTCGCTGTGGGATTAACAGCTCTGCTGACGATAGGAATATTTTCTTATTTCAATATCAAATCCCACAGCAGCAGTCTTCTGGCGGAAGTTGAGCGTAGCGCCAACCAGTTAAGCGAAACCGTGAAACACAGTACGCGCTACGACATGCTTCTTAACCAGCGCGACAGGATTCACAAGATAATTAATACAATCGGCGAGCAGCCGGGCATCCGCGACGTGAGAGTGCTGAATAAGGTAGGCGAAATTATTTATTCTTCTCATCCAGACGATATAGGAAAGATGGTAGATAAAAAAGCCGAAAGCTGCTACGCATGCCACGCCGCGGACCAACCGCTGCAGCGGCTGCCGATTAAGGACAGAACCAGAATTTTCAGAGTGAATCCAGACTCTTCGAGAGTAATGGGTATAATAAGTCCCATATACAACGAGCAGACTTGCTGGTCGGCCGACTGCCACGCCCACTCAAAGTCGCAGACTGTTCTGGGCGTACTGGACGTAACTATTTCACTGGATGAAGTAGATAAGCAGATTACTAAAAGCGAAATGGAAATAGTAAAATTTGCCATCACCGCTGTACTGGCGTTGAGTTTTATAATCGGATTCTTCGTAAAAAGGTGGGTCGACAAACCGGTCAAAGAACTTCTTTACGCAACCAATCAGGTAGGCGTCGGCAATCTTAATTACACTATAAAAGATAACAGAAGCGACGAGCTAGGCATGCTCGGCAGAAGTTTTAACAACATGACAAAAAAACTTTCCGAAGCAAGGCTGCAGCTTTTCCAGTCGGATAAGATGGCATCGCTCGGAAGGCTTGCCGCCGGCGTTGCGCACGAAATAAACAATCCGCTTACCGGCGTTCTAACATACAGCAGCTTTCTGATGAAGAGGACACAGAACAATCCTGAGCTTCAGGAAGACCTGAAAGTGATAGTAAGAGAAACCATGCGAAGCAGGGAAATAGTAAAAGGACTTTTGGATTTCGCAAGACAATCGGTGCCGAAGAAGAGCGAGTCTAACATAAATGAAATTATTGAACACGCTGTTACGGTTGTAGAAAACCAGCTTCAGTTGAATCATGTTAAGTTAGTTAAGAATATCGACGCTAACCTTCCTTTAATAAAAGTAGATACAAACCAGATTCAGCAGGTTTTTATAAACCTCATAGTTAATGCGATGGATGCTATCGGTAAGGAAGGAACGATAACAGTTTCAAGCACACGATTAAGTCTTTCTCCGTTCGGGATCACTCACATTAAAAAAGCTGTCTGTCCCAAGCGCCATGATCTTATCGATAATGAGAATAAGATAGACGGCATGCCTTCAATAAAAATTAAAATAAGAAGCAACGGCAACGAAGGCTTCGTCAATCTGGATCCGGTTTACGGCAAAGCCAGACACATGTACGGGATTGACATTAAGCCGTCAGGCGATCTGCAGGCTTCTTGTCCGCAATGCGGAATTTCACTTTCAGAAGAGAAAAGGAAGTGCCCGAAATGCGGATCGCAGACGTGTTCATTCGAAATCCCTTCCCAGGGACAGTTTGAATTCTGCGTTAAGAAAGGCTGCGGCTGGGAAAAGTGGGATGCTGTTGACGAAGGCGGACAAAAAGAGTATGTTGAAGTTAGAATTTCCGATACCGGCTGCGGTATCTCAAAAGAAGATCTTCCGAAAATATTTGAACCTTTCTACTCAACAAAGGGACAGAAAGGCACCGGTCTCGGGCTGGCTGTAATTTGGGGAATAGTTGACAACCACAACGGAACAATAACTGTTGAAAGCGAGTTGAACAAAGGAACGACTTTCATAATCAGACTTCCGTTGATGCTTACAGGGGCATGATAATGAACAAGCAGTTCGACATACTGGTAATTGACGATGAGCAGGTGATTATTGACGCCGTAGATAAAATCTGTTCGGCGGAAGGTTATAAAGTTGATTCGGCCGTTTCTGCTGCGGACGCGTTAAACAAGTTTGATAAAAATACCTACTCCCTGGCAGTCTGCGATATAATGATGCCTGAGATCGACGGTTTTCAGGTGCTTGCCGAAATTGCACGTAAAAAGATTTTTACTTTTATAATAATGACGACGGGCTACTCAACTGTTGAGAATGCGGTAAAATCTTTGTACAACGGCGCGATAGATTTCATCCCTAAGCCGTTTACGGCGGACGAACTTCTCAATTCGGTTTCTAGAGGGCTTAAGTATTTTGAAATTCAAAAAGTTCTTGCGAATAAATCGAGGGCAAAAGAAGACTCGGCCTTAATTTACGTACCGTGCCCGGCAAAATATTTTAGGCTCGGTTATTCAGGATGGGCGTATGAAGAAAGCATCGGCTCGGTTCAAACCGGAGTTACGGACCTTTTTGTAAAGGCCATCGAAACAGTCGAAAGCATCGAGCTTTTTAAATTAGACGAAGAAATTATTCAGGGGAATACCTGCGCGTATATAAATTCGGCCGGAGGATTAAAACATGCTGTTCTCGCTCCGGTAAGCGGAAGGATAATCGAAAGAAACGAACAGTTGATTTCAGGTCCAGCTATTTTAGAGAAGGACCCGTATTTCAGCGGCTGGTTTTACAGAGTAATTCCTTCCGACAGCGAATATGAACTAAAGCATCTCATCCCCTGCAGTTCCGACAGACTTTGATATAAAAGGGAGATAAAAAGGAAACATAAAAAAAGACAATCAACAGTTCCGGCCTCAGGCCGCATTAAAATTATTCTTAAGGAGAACATAATATGCCATTACTAATTATTGCAGTCATATTGTTTATTATCGCGGACATACTCATCCGTTATTTCGGGAAACGCATCCAGGAAAAGAAGGATAAAAAAGACCGCGAAGCCGCTTTGGCTGTTAGTTTAAAACTCGATTTTACGAGGGAAGCAAAAACGCTGAAGCGAGTGGAAGTTGAAAATCCCAAAGCAAAAATACTCTGCGTTGATGATGAATCGGTTATACTCGACAGCTTCCGGAAAATCCTTGTCCTCGACGGATATTCGGTAGACACTGTAGAAAACGGAAAGGAAGCGCTCGGACTTATCCAGATGCATCATTACGATTTCGTGTTCACTGATTTAAAGATGCCGCAGATGGACGGTGTGGAAGTAACAAAGTCGGTTAAGCATCTGCGTCCTGATATTGACGTCGTAATCATTACCGGTTACGCCACAGTTGAAACCGCAGTGGAAACCATGAAATTCGGAGCTATGGATTACGTCCAAAAACCGTTTACAGAGGACGAACTTCTAGAATTCGTAAAAAAGATCCTCATCAAACGGCAGGACAGAATTCAGAAGCAGCTTAAGCCGAAAGTTCATATTTCACATCTAGCGGATTCGAAGCATTTTAAATCGTACGAATTCTCAATTCCGGGCGGAGTGTTCATCTCACCGAGCCACTGCTGGGTAAGTATGGAACAGGACGGCGCGGTTAAAGTTGGAGTAGACGATTTTGCAAAGAAGCTTATAGGCAAGATCGATTCTCTCGAGCTACCTAATTTAGGAATGAACATAAAAAGCGGTCAGCCTCTCTTTTCAATTAAACAGGGGCAGCATACGGTTGTATTCAACTCGCCTGTAAGCGGAAAGATAATACGTACCAATACTCTGCTTAAAAGCAGTCTGGAAAACCTCGATATTACACCGTATGAATCAAACTGGATCTGCGTAGTTGATACCGAAGCTATAGATACCGAGATCAAGAGTCTGAAGATAGGCAACACCGCGGTTTCTTTCTTCCAGGATGATCTTGAACATTTCATTCAGATGAAAAAGAAATACGCAACCGCCGAGGAAAAAGGACAAACTGGAGAAGAATTGTACGTAGGTGAATTCGAAAAATTCGACGATGTGAACTGGGACAGAATGGCCGATGAATTTTTCAAAAGATAAGTTTATATTGAAGAACAGCATCAGGACGGATGATGGGCTTCGAAGACAAAATAGAAATAGTTCAGGGTGATATAACAAAACTAAAAGTAGATGCTATCGTTAACGCCGCCAACACATCATTGCTCGGCGGCGGCGGCGTTGACGGAGCTATTCACAAAGCCGCAGGGCCGGGACTACTTGAGGAATGCCGGCACTTAAACGGATGCCCCACCGGAGAAGCGAAAATAACAAACGGCTATAAACTTTTTGCAAAGTTTGTCATTCATACTGTAGGGCCCGTGTGGCACGGCGGAAACTACAACGAAGATAACCTTCTATCATCCTGCTACAAGAATTCCTTAAATCTGGCAAAAGCGAATAATATTAAGACAATCGCCTTCCCCGCCGTAAGTACCGGCATCTACGGCTTCCCTCTTGAAAGGGCGACTCAAATCGCTCTTAAAGCAACGAAGGATTTTCTGAAGACAAACCGTTCAATAGAAAAAATATACTTCGTCTGTTTTGATTTGAACGCGTTAACTG
>JBJKTB010000516.1:0-6382 GCA_046703345.1 Ignavibacteriaceae bacterium | reverse complement strand
AGTCCTCCGGAATTCTCGACATACCGGAAAGTTACGTCTCTCTTCTAATTCTTCCGTGGGATCACGCCTTCGCGCATACAGCGGGTATTTATACTTTGATGAGCAACGGCGCGAGTATGGCCTCGGTACAGACCGGCAAGACTCCTATGGAGACCTTGAAAAACATTCCGGTAAATATTAAAGAAACGTGTCCGACTTTTCTTCTAAGCGTTCCCGCTCTTGCAAAAAATTTTAGGAAAAACATTGAGAAAGGAATCCGCGAAAAGGGACCGAAGATTGAAAAACTTTTTAACAAAGCATTGCAACTGGCGTATGATTACAACGCTGAAGGTTATAACAAAGGCAAAGGAATTAATAAACTTAAAAAGCCTCTCTATGTTTTTTATGATTAATTAATATTCGGTAAAATAAGAGAAAGCTTCGGCGGAAGGCTAGAGTTTTTTATAGGAGGCGGAGCTCTGCTTGATATCGAGCTTCAGCGTTTCTTCTATGCGGTAGGAATACCTATGTTTCAGGGATACGGACTAACTGAAGCCGCGCCGGTCATCTCCGCGAATGTACCGAAAAAACATAAGCTGGGTTCATCAGGCAGTATTGTAAAAGATCTTCTAGTTAAAATATGCGATGACAAAGGGAACGAACTGAATACCGGCGAAAAGGGAGAGATAGTGGTTAAAGGTGAAAACGTAATGGCCGGATACTGGAAAAACGAAAAGGCCACCGCAGATGCGATTAAAGACGGCTGGCTTTACACCGGCGATATCGGTTATATGGACGCGGACGGATTTTTGTATGTGCTGGGCAGAGACAAGAGTCTTCTTATAGGCAGCGACGGGGAAAAATACAGCCCGGAAGGAATTGAGGAGGCACTGACCGAGCATTCAATCTACATCGATCAGATAATGCTGCATAATAACCAATCGCCTTATACCGTTGCGCTCCTTGTTCCCAACAAGGAAAATATTTTCAGATGGCTGAAAGAGAAAAATTTAAGTGCGGGTGATCCGGCGGGTGCCGAAGCCGCGCTGAAGCTATTACTGGGAGAGATAAATAAATTCGGCGATGGAGGAGAGTTTGCCGGTATGTTTCCCCAGCGATGGATCACATCGGCTGTTGCCGTTCTCGGTGAAGGTTTTACTGAGCAGAATAATTTCCTGAACACTACTTTAAAAATGGTAAGAGGAAAGATTACGGAATTTTATAAAACCCGGATCGATTACCTCTATACCGCCGAAGGTAAAGAGATCTGTAATCACCAGAATATTAACATTATGAGCAGGCTTTAATTTATGCGTATTACTCAGCCGCCGAAAGAGTATATTTAATTTGCCTGATTTTTTCATCGCCAAAAAAATAATTCATGACTGATAAAGTATTATTTATAGCGCACCGCGGCGATTCCTACGACGCGCCAGAAAACACACTTGCTTCGATAAATCTTGCGTGGGAAAGAAACGCCGACGGCGTAGAAATAGATGTCCGTTTAACAAAGGATAATCAGGTCGCGGTTATTCATGATTCTAATACAAGAAGAACAGCAGGTAAATTTAAAAAAGTAAGCTCGAGCAATATGGATGTTCTGAGAGAATTGGATGCCGGTTTATGGAAAGGGAAGGAATGGGCCGGAGAAAAAATTCCTGTCCTTGACGAAGTGCTGCCGACAGTTCCAAATGATAAATATATATTTATAGAAATAAAATGCGGCACCGAAATTATTCGTCCTCTTCGTTTGGCAATAAATAATTCAGCTCTGCATACCGGACAAATCGCATTCATCGGTTTTAACTTTAAAACTATGCGAGAGGTAAAACGTAATTTCAACAGGCACGAAGTATACTGGCTTTGCGATACCGGGAGAAGCCGGTTAAATTTATGGAAAAACGGTTCATCAAAGATAATTGAAAAAGCTCTTGATGCCGGATTTGACGGCCTTGACATTTTTGCTTCGGATAAGATCGATAATGATTTTATAATAAGCGCGAAGAAAAAAAATCTAAAAGTGTTTGCCTGGACTGTGAATGATCCGGAAACGGCAGGCAAATTAATCAAAGCGGGAATAAACGGAATTACGACAGACAGACCCGCTTGGCTTAAGCAAGAACTTAAGGCATCAATGCCCTGATATAAAGATAGATAAAATTAAATAACCGGTATGTTTCATTTAGAGCTGAAGAAATCCGTATTCCAATTTCCCGTATTTAGTTTAGTTTGAATGATCTTCGTTGTTATCCTTATGTATGTTGATCTTAACGGGGGAATGAGCATGCTCAATCCCATAAAATCGGTTACGAATCCCGGAGTAAGTAGCAAAATACCTCCCGCAAGAACAAAAAGTCCGTCAAGTAATTCCTTGGCAGGCGCCCGTCCTTCCTTTAAAGCCGAGTTGATTTTTTTAATAACAGTAAATCCCTGCGTTTTCGCCAGGTAGGCCCCCAGTGTGGCCGTAGCTAGTATTATAATGACTGTATAGAAAGCGCCTATCAGCGCGCCTACTTTCAGAAGAACGTAAAGCTCCGCGATAGGAATAACGGCAAACAGAATAAATAATTTGATGAACATATTATCTCCCTCTTATTCAACCGGTCGGATTTGTGCGTACAGCTTCTGATTATTCTTATATTAATATAAGAAAACTATTTTGATAATTCAGCTTTTAAAGCGCTCAGGCATCTGTTAACATTTTCCGCGTTCGAAGAATAACCCATCAGTCCCACTCTCCAGATTTTTCCCGCAAGCGATCCGAGTCCGGCGCCGATCTCAATATTATATTTATTCAGTAGGCTGTTCCTAATTTTCGCCTCTTCAACTCCGTCAGGTACGGTGACGGTAATTAATTCCGGAAGACGCACTTCGTCTTTTACGAATGTTTTTAAACCTAATTCGTTCAACCCGCTTACGAATATTTCGCTGTTTCTTTTATGTCTGTTCCATGAATTTTCAAGGCCCTCTTCTTTCAATATAAGAAGCGCTTCATGGAGACCGTAAAGCGAGTTAATAGGAGCAGTATGATGATACGACCGCTTCGAGCCGCTTCCCCAGTAACCTGTAATTAAATTTATGTCCATGAACCAGCTCTGCACTCTTGTTTTCCTGTTTTTGATGAAATGCAGAGTGCGGTCGTTGAAAGTTACCGGTGAAAGACCGGGAGGACAAGAAAGGCATTTCTGGCTTCCTGAGTATACTGCGTCTATATTCCATTCGTCGACTTTTACTTCAATACCGCCAAGAGAAGTTACCGTATCAGCAATCGCCAGGCAGCCGTACTTATGCGAAATTTCGGTAAGAAGTTTTATGTCGGTTCTTGCGCCGGTAGATGTTTCAGCATGAACGAACGCGGAGACTTTTATATCCGGATTATTCTTAAGAGCGTCTTCAAACTTCTCCGGATTAATTGCTTCACCCCAAGGCGCCTCAATTACAACAGGTTCGGCGCCGCACCTTTCGATTATATCCTTCATCCTTCCGCCGAAAACACCGTTAACGCAGACGGCCGCTTTTGTGCCCGGCTCAATTAGATTTACTAGGCACGTTTCCATTCCTACCGAACCAGGGCCCGATACCGGAAATGTAACTTCATTATTAGTCAGGAACGCGTATCGCAAAAGTTCTTTTATCTCGTCCATCAATTCGACAAACGAAGGATCGAGATGTCCGACGGTGGCTCTGGACATTGCCTCAAGCACTCTCGGATGAACGTTTGAAGGTCCGGGACCTAATAAGATTCTGTCCGGAGGAATAAAGGGATTAAAATTCATTATGACTCCTGGAATAAAATATCTTTTAAAAATTATATGAGATTTGCTCTCTCTAAAATCGATTTAAGGTCTTTAAGCTCGTTGTCTTTTAAAACCGCAAGCGGACTTCTCGGTTCGCCGCCGAAATATCCTGTCATGTCCATTGCGGCTTTTAATCCGGGAACTCCGTATTTAGCCGTTACTGCTTTATTTACGGGAAGCATACGTGCCTGAATTTCATTCGCTTTCTGATGATTGCCTTCATCAAAATATTTTTGAATCATCACGCATTCGGCGGGCGCTATGTTGGCAAGCGCAAGAATTCCTCCCGAAGCGCCGGCGCATAATCCTGTATATAAAACCGAAGCCGTCCCGACTATAGTGCTGAAATCATCCGGCGTTTGATTAATTATTTCCGCAAGATGAGCAGTGTTTTCCTCGCTGTTCTTTATTCCTATTATGTTGGAATGAAGAGCGAGTTCCGCAACGGTTTCGGCCTCTATATTTACTCCGGTAAATTTCGGTACATTATAAATGATAACAGGGATTCTCACTTTGTCGGCTACCGCAGTAAAGTACCTTATGAACGCATCATGCTTCATTTGTCCTTTATAAAATGAAGGCGTAAGTATCAGCGCGTAACCGGCGCCTCTTTCCGCGGCATCGTTTGAAAGAGAAATTGTTTCCGCGATAGAATCGAGGCCGGTGCCGGCGATGAGCAATTTTTCGCCGCTTATATTTTCTTTCGTTTTTTCGATAAGTTTAAGTTTTTCTTCTCTGGTTAAGAAAACGCTTTCGCCGTTTGAACCCAGAACCACAAATCCGCTTAAGCCGGTTTGATTCCACTTTGAAATGTTAAACGCCAATTTATTGTAAGCGATTTCTCCTTTCAAAAACGGGGTGGCAATGGGAGGCATTATTCCTTTTATCTTCATATGCGATGTATGTTTTTAAGTGAGTTTATTTTTCATGATTAAAATCATGCAGCCGCAAATTATCACAAATTGTACTAATTAAATAGATCTGATTTAAAATCATGACTAGTAAAATTCGCGGCTCAATTTAATAAGTAATTTAGATATAAAATTAATTATTTATTTCCTTTAAAAATATTACGATGTAATATAAAACGCTCCCGCACCGGAAATTTGAAATTTAAAAATTTCAATTACTGAAAAGGTTTTTAAGAACAAAACCCACATTGGCGGGTCTCTCGGCAAGGCGTCTTACGTACCACGGGTACCACGATGAGCCGTAGCTTATCAGCACTCGTATTTTATATCCTTCTTTTGCGAGACGATGCTGCTCGTTTGTCTTTATTCCGTACAGCATATGAAATTCACGCTTGTCCCTTTCAACCTCAAGATCATCGCCCAGCTTTAAAATATTATTTACAAGATTTAAATCATGCGTGCCGAAAACCGCTCTAATGCCTTCCGATTTTACGAGCCCAAGTAATTTTTCCGCGAGACGGAAATAATTTTTATCTACATCCGTCTTTTCCTTAAACGCGGCTGATGGCGGCTCGCTGTAGGCTCCTTTTACGAGTCTGATGCACGGGGAAATTCCGCTTAATCTTTCGAGATCTTTTTCGGTGCGAAGAAGATAGGCTTGAAGACAGATTCCGGTATTTGCATTTGCGCTTTTTGCCTTCTCATAAAAATTTACGGTGGCTTCGGTATAAGCGCTGCTTTCCATATCTATCCATACGAAGTTGCCGGACTCTGCGGCTTTAGCTGCGATCTTATTAAAATTACTTAGCGCATCGTCAAAAGAAAGATCCAGCCCGAGCTGCGTCAGCTTCAAGGAGATCTCGATGTTAAGTCCGCTTGCGGCAATATCATTTAGAAGACTCAAATAGTGTTCGGTAACTTTTGCGGCCTCATCAAGATCGAAAATATTTTCACCAAGCCGCGTAAAGACAGTAGGTATTCCGGCTTCTGCAACTTGGGCAGCGGCTTTAATCGCGTCGGGAATATCTTCACCGGGCATAAATCTCTTTACAGCCCTTCGCACGAATTTATAATTAGGAACATTAGCGCGTAGCCATGAATTCTCGGAACACCAAAGCAGAAAGCTGCGGGAAATTCCCATAGTCTGGTCCCTTTCGACTGATTGTTTGATTTGAGTACATAGGAATAAATATTGACCGCGATTAAAGCTACGATATTTTTATATAATTTTCTTCCATTTATTTTTTAACCTCGCAAACTGACTGCTTTAATGTGAGATTTGCTACAAGCCGGGTAAAATCTCAATTCAGATGTCGTGGTTTTGAAAAAGGACTTAATGATTGTCCGGAGAAATTACTCCTTGACAAGGATAAATAATTGTTCTATGTTGTTCATGTTAACGTTAACATTAATTGCAGATTTTAATGTAAAACTATTTCCTTCTGAAATTAATCTTTGAGGAAAAAATTAAATATTGATGGGCACTTCTATTTTCAATAATCTCAGCGTTAATTATCAAAGTCGCGTGTAGATGAATTCTGTTTAAGTAAATCCCCTGCGTTCATTAATAAATCTGCCGGTTGCAGCGGACAGAATCAGATTCCCTCCAAACCGGTAAAGCAGATAATATCATCAGCAACAATTTATGACTGATACTTTATTAAGCCAAAGTTCTCACAGAAGATTGAACCCTCT
>JBJKTB010000515.1:0-8639 GCA_046703345.1 Ignavibacteriaceae bacterium | reverse complement strand
ATTCATAAGGTGGCGCGTACCGACGCTACAGTCCTTCTTTTAGGCGAAAGCGGAACTGGAAAGGAATTAATAGCTAAGGCAATTCACGATCTCAGCGAAAGAAAAGATAAACCTTACCTCGCCCAGTTCTGCGGCTCTATTCCCGATACTCTCCTCGAAAGCGAATTGTTCGGATTTAAAAAAGGAGCCTTCACGGGAGCCGTGTCCGATAAAAAAGGACTTTTCGAAGTCGCCAGCGAGGGAACCTTTTTCCTCGATGAAATCGCCGATATCTCATTGGCACTTCAGGCTAAGCTTCTTCGAGTGCTGCAGAATAAAGAGATTATAAGACTTGGGGATACACAAGTTATAAAAGTTAACGCCAGAGTAATCGCTGCTACTAATAAAGATCTTAAACAGCTCTCAAAAGAGGGCAAGTTCAGGGAGGATTTGTTTTACAGACTAAACGTATTCCCTATTAAGATTCCTCCCCTTAGGGAACGTAAAGGCGATATTACTCTTTTAACAGAATATTTCATAGGCAAGTATTCGGAAAAGAAAGCTCAGGTGGACCCGAAGGTAATTAAAATGCTTGAAGATTACGCCTGGCCGGGCAACGTTCGCCAGCTCGAGAACGTAATCAGAAGAGCACTTATTATGTGCGAGGACGGTAAGATTTTACCCGAGCATATAATTATGGAAGAGGATTCCGATGAGACCGGCTTTAAGGGAACTCTTAAAGACTTCGAGATGATACTGCTTAAGAAAAGACTAGAGCAGTACGAGGGGAACCGCACAATGGCCGCGAAATCGCTCGGCGTGTCCGTTAGATGGGTTCAGCTTAAAATTAAGGAATCGGGAGAGGATATTTAATTTAATCAGATGAACGGAAACCGGGAAGAAATATTGTTCGATAAATTCGAGATAATCGACTGCCTTAAAAAAGACGCGCAGACAGGCGTTTACCTGGCCGATCACGTTTATCTCGGCAAGAAGATTATTCTCAAGATTCTCGATACTTCCGAGCTTTCCGATACTACCGTGCTCGAGAGATTTAAACGCGAGGCCAAACTGCTCGCAGGTATGGATCATCCGAATTTAATTAAGGTGCTCGACTTCGGTACTCACGGCGAGTTCTTCTACATTTCTTTTGAATATTTCGAAAGCAGAAACCTCCGCGAAATAATTAAGCAGGGCGGGTTAAGCGAAGAGGATAAAATAAAATTAATCGTTCAGCTGTTAACTGCTCTTAACGCAGCTCATCAAAACGGAATTATCCACCGCGATATTAAACCCGAAAACATACTTGTTAATAAGGATCTTCATCTTAAGATCGCTGATTTCGGCCTGGCTCTTGTGGTAAACGAAACAGCTCTTACTCACGGCGCTTCTATCGTCGGTACTCCAGGGTATATGTCGCCTGAACAAATAAGAGGCGAGAAGACTTATCAGACTGATTTATTCTCGGCAGGACTTGTAGCGCTCGAATTGTTTACCGGCGCTAATCCTTTCATCGGAAGCAGTGTTACCGAAACCATAAACAATATTCTCGGATTCGACGAGGCAAAAGTAGACGAGCTGCTTGCCGGCGTTCCCGGAGAAATTAGACATGTTATTCATGGTATGTTAAGGAAGGATCTTTCGGCGCGTTTCAAATCTGCGGGCGACTGCCTGGCTCTTCTCCCTAATGTATCCGGAATGAGCACTCAGCCCGTTTCGGTTAATGAACCGTCCGGCATTCAAAATCCCAAACGTAGGCCTTATCTTAAAGCGGCCGCTGCGGTGATTTTTCCTGTATTAATTATTCTGGGTTTTTGGATATTTAAATCTAATCATCCGGAAGTTCCGCCTTCATCGACTGACAAAATGCAGAATAGTTCGGTTAAGCAGGATGCCGGTGCCCCGGTGAAAACGGTTTTTAAAGAAAACGTACCTGCCGGTCAAACCGGCAAAATTAAACCTAACCCCGAAAAAAATTCGCCCTTATCTCAGCTAAAAACAAAAAGTAGGATCAGTGATGATGTCAGTCTTTCCGGAATGCTGCAGGTTGACTGCTATCCCTGGGCTGATGTTTATGTCGACGGCCGGAAGGTCGACCGCACACCTATTCAGCAGCCTATAAAGCTCAGCGCGGGAATGCATAAACTGGAACTGGTTCATCCTGATTACCCGGCGCTGGACAGAAATATAAAAATAAAGGGCGGATACGTAGACTCTGTAAAAATCAACCTTAACGATCTCGTCGGATACCTGAACTGCAATGTTTATCCGTGGGGTAAAATATTTATCGCCGGAAAATATATAGGCACTACTCCCCTGAATAAACCCCTTGTGATGCTGCCCGGCAATTACCAGTTAATAATTAAAAATACCGGCTATAAGGACGTTGAGAAGATGATCACAATTAAAGCTAAGCAGACGCTGGATATTAACGTTAATTTTGATACATTGGCTCATAAATGATAATGGCACTAAAGTTGTTTTGTATATTAGAAATACAATAAATACATCCGGAAAAATGAAGAATTTCATACTAATATTTTTGCTGTTCGGCGGAATGCTCTTTGCCCAGGAATGGCAGGTTGTAGGAAATATGCCGGAACCGGTCTCGGGAGGCGAAGCCGTTGTGCACGACTCATTAATTTTTATCCTCGGAGGCTTTTCGGATAAAAAGAATTCGAGCGTTACTTCTATCTGGGCTTATAACCCGCGCAATAATACATGGAAGAATTCGGGAAATATGAAAGTCGGCAGACAGAATTTTATTGCCGGTTCGTACAACGGAAATATAATTTATTTCGGTGGCGCTGCTCATTCCGCTCAAGACGCGTCTTCACTTGAGTTGTGGAACGACAGCTCAAACCCGTCTGTTTTCGGAAGAGATAATATGTTTAACAGGTCCTATGCTACCGGCCAGATTATCGGTTCTAATCTTTATGTCTTCGGCGGGAATATGATGGGCGGAGATTCCGATTATCTTTTCGTGTATAACCTGGACTCTTCCAAAGTGTCTTATTCAGCTAGATCTGTTTTCGGCCAGTTCTCGCCCCTCAGCCAGATGTCGGTTGCGGTAGGTAATAAAATCTTTATCTTCGGCGGGGCTCTCGGCGTGCTTCTGAAAAGCGTTTACGTGTTCGATATATCTAATCATAATTTTAGCAAAGCACCCGTGCAGCTGTCTACTCCTAGAGCAAGCGGTGCCGCCGTCTATGCCGACGGAAAAATTTATATTATCGGCGGCGTCGACGAAACAAACGAGGCTCTCTCCTCGGTTGATGTGCTTAACGTTAACGGGCAGAACGGTGAGGCGGAAGACGGCCCCGAGTTAAGGTACAGCCGTTCCAATCTCATGGCAGTTAATTACTACGGAACAATCTACGTTTTCGGCGGAGACGATAAAGACGGACAGCCGGTGCCGCAGGTTGAAAAGCTGACTGTTGTAACCGGCATTAACGATGCCGGCAGTACGGTTCCTAAAAGCTTCAGCCTTGAACAGAATTACCCCAATCCGTTTAATCCTTCTACTGTTATCGAGTATCGCCTGTCATCTGCAAGCGCCGTAAATATAAGAGTTTATGATGAACTGGGTAGAGAAATCACCACTCTCGTTAACAAAAGACAGGCACCGGGAAATTATTCGGTTACGTTTAACGGAAGCGGATTTTCCAGCGGAATTTATTTTTACAGACTTCAGGCGGGAAATTTTATCTCCACTAAAAAGATGATGCTTGTTAAGTAGAATTATCGGCGTCAGTAGATTCTTTAAATATGATTATTTTTACCATTTTAATGATTCAATTATAATATGCGGACAGCGGGAAATATAATTCTTCTTATCTTGTTTTTTGCTTGCACCGCGCTGGCGCAGAATTCAGTCGATTCGATCGCCGCTTTAAAAACTAATTTTGAGTCTTTCCGTTACCGCGAAGTAATTTCAACCGGCGAACGCCTGCTTAGAAATGACAATTTAAATAAGGAACAGAAAATTGAAATATACCGGATCGTGGGAATCTCGCAGTTTACTCTCATGGAAAACAATGCTGCCGAACAGAGCTTCAGAAACATTTTAAATTTAGATTCTTCATTCGTTATGGATTCCTCAAATACCTCCCCGAAAATTATTGAGTTCTTTAATGGCGTTAAAAAGAATTTTAAAATTTCGGCAGACTTAAACCGTGTTCAGAAAGTAAGGACCGATACGGTATATATTAATAAGCAGTCCTCGTCGCCTGGACCGGGCATCCCAAAGGGAGCGGTTATCGGCTCTTTTTTGTTTCCGGGACTCGGCCATCTTTATGAAGGGAATAGAACTAAAGGCTGGATCTTATGCTCGCTCAGCGCGCTGACCGTTGGTTCAGCAATTTATTATTCTGTTAGAACAGGAAGTACCGGACGTACATATCATAACGCCGTTGATCCCTCTCAGATTGAAAATGATTACTCTGCCTATAACTCGGCTTATAAAATGAGGAATTTCTCTATCGCCGCTTTCGCTGCGGTTTGGATTTATAGCCAGATTGATCTGCTGTTTGTATCTTCTCCTCCGGCCGCGATGCTGCCTAGTATCGGTTTCTCGCCCTCTTCCGGGCTCAACTTAAACTTCAAAGTGGCATTTTAAATGAATGCTATCCCCGTTTCTTTTCTTAAAATATATAGCTGATCAATATCATTTCCTCTTGTTGATATAGCGAATAATTTGCGACTCGTGAAATAATTTCGCCTAAATTCAGCTCCGGTTTACACTCCTTAATCGATACAAGTAATAATGGAAGGCTTTTATTTCTGGCACTTTAGTTGACTCTTCTTTTTTGTGACTTCGATCCGAGAAAGTAATAAATATTAATTTAACCGCTTCGGGGAATGCGCCCGATGCAGCGGAAGGTAGAATAACAAGAGGAAGCGGAAAGAAGATGGCTGCGGATAAGACTATGTCTGATTCGGGCTTGGAGGGCGCTTTCGTTATTCTTGAAAGGGTCAGGGATGACGGTTCCCCGAAGACGGTTTTAAAATTCATCGGTAAGATAACCCCCGCTTGGGCAAAAGAAGCATTCCCTCAAGCATACCGATGGCCTCCCAGTGTGACCTGGGAGGCATTTTTATTTTAAATTATTTGATAACTTTCTTTCGAAAATTTACTTCTCTTCTTCAATTATTATCACCAAGAATTTTCCCTAGTCTTCATATCCTGTCTTCGCATGTCTCGGTTGATGCGCCAAGAAGGAAGTTAGTTTCCGTCACATAATGAATGGAACAATAAAAGGGTGGTCCCGGTAAAAAGAATTGTCGGTGCTTCGGTTTCATTGCCGCACAAATAGTTTTCTGTCTCTTTGTACTCCACTGGTTCTTCATTCTGAATATATTTTTCTCCGAAATATATTTGGATTAAGTGGATGGAGAGAGGAAACTCTCTCCATTTTTATTGACCGGGACACTCTTATCTTCCCTTTAAGTTTTAATGAATCTAAAAGTCGCGCCTGAGAGATTTTAATCCGGCAGTCATTGAGGTTACCGCCGTAATTACCGATACAATCGCCGTAATCATAACCGGATTTAACAGTCCCGCCGTGCTTCCGTCCTCTAACTTGAAGAAATTATAAAGGGGATTGAACTGTACCGACACTATAAAGACAAGATACGCCATAGATAATAAAAACGTTATTGTGGCTCCCTGTGAAGATGCTATCCTTATCGCGCTTTTTTCTTTAAAATCAGAATAAAGTCCTCCGAGTCCGAAATTTAATGACGTCAGCGCAAGACAGATGAATGCAGTGTTCAGCGCTGATGGTATAAAAAGCTGCGCAGGGAATTTGCTCTGCGAAAAATAATTAAGCGTCTCGCCGATAAGCAGCATTACAGTAAAATAAAGTAAAAACTTAATTCTTATCAGCTTGGTGTCTTTAACCGGAGCGCTTCTTATTTTCCAGAAAGTCTCGCCTTCTATGCTGACTCCGGGAAAAACAAATCTGAGCGCAAGTGCCGACAGCAGAAATGCGTTGAAAAGAAATACAACTAAATAAATAACCGTCCGCAGCTTTGCGTCGTAAGCGGGGAATAAATTAAAATCTACGCCTGAAAGTCCGGAAAGAAAAATAATTATTAGAAGCAGCATTATTGAAAAATGAATCCATTGTGCCGGCTCTCTTGTAAAAGTCCAGAATTCTTTTTTTACTATTACTTCCGCCTGGGGAAAGCGGCTATACCTCATGTCAAATGAGAAGATCCCCTTGCGCTTTTTATTTTTTATACCAGGCGACTGAAATATTTCAAGGGAGTATTTCCATGTCTGACGGTACCACTTTATCGAAAGCAGAACTGCCGATGAGAAAAATATTACCGAAACTAAGATCTGCTCTACGATGTCCGGAAACGATTTTAAGATTTGACCGCTCGATATCCAGTAAAGCGCGTCGGCGGCCCAGAAATTAGGGAACAGTCTTATTATAGGATTATCGAGAAATCCGAAGTACCTGTTAGTATCCGGATAAAATACCATCACCTGCGAAACAAGATCAACAGGATTGCTGAACCTGAAAAATATAATTAATGAAAGCGCGTAAACAGATGCCAGAAACAGTAATGTCTTTTTCGTCCCGAACTTCTTCGCCGCTTTTATAAGTAACATTAAGACAACGGCGCCTAATGATGCTGCCGTAAGCATGAATGGAATGATTATAAAAAAAATTATCAGCAGATAAATGACCGGACTTATATTAAAATAATAAGCGTAGCCTGCGAACACCGCGCTGATTATCAATAAAAGAGTGGTTGAGCTGTAGAAAAAATTATCGAGAAATTTTATTACGAATATCTTTGAATATGATAAGGGCTTAGTAAGAAGGTAGTTTACTTCAGCCGATTTGTACATGGTTGAGTATGATACGATAATGTTGCCGAGATTTACCGCGATGAAGAACATGAATAGTATTACCGAAATGAACCGGTGAAGAAGGAAGGAGCCTATTTTTATCTGCACAAGCAGATAGTAAAGTACGTCTTTCGTGAAGATAAATGCGCCTGCCGCGAATCCCGCGTATACTATGAGGGAGCCCGCGTTCTTTATAATAACCGCCAAACCGTCTATGCGGTTCATCTTTAAGAAGGCGGTCAGTTTATATTTTATGATGTTAATAATATCAGACACGTGTCTGCCGGATTCGTTCCTTTTTATTTTGTTAGTTCAAGGAATAACGCCTCGAAGTTTGAGTTGCTTTCTTTCATAAATGTCTTAATTCTCTCCTTTGCGCCGTCGAATATCATCTTGCCGTCCTTAATTATTCCGATGCGGCTGCAGATTTCTTCCGCTACTGAAAGACTGTGGGTTGACATGAATACGGCTGCGCCTCCCTCCGCCGTTTCCTTTAAAATCTTCTTTACTAGTACTGCCGTCTGCGGATCTAGACCTACCATCGGCTCGTCAACAACAAGAAGCCTCGGGGAATGAAGCAGCGATGAGGCTATTGTAATCCTTTGCCTCATTCCCTGAGAATATTCTCCGGTCCTTTTATCAACCCAGTCTCCTATCTGCAGCTTTTCGGTAATCTCTTCTATCTTTTCTTCAAGATTTTTCTTCTTCATCCGGTAAAGACCTCCGCTGAAATAAAGGAACTCCCTCCCTGTAAGCTTTTCGTAAAGAAACGGCTGATCGGGAATGTAGCCTGTAATGCTTTTTGCCTGAATATGCTCTCCTTCAATATTGCGGCCGTTTATCAATACTCTGCCTGAGGTTGGTGAGTAAAGCCCGGTTATTATTTTTATTGTGGTGGTCTTGCCTGCGCCGTTCGGTCCTAAAAATCCGTAGATTTCTCCTGACCCGACCTCAAGTGAAATCTGGTTTACTGCGGTGAAAGCGCCGAATTTCTTTACGAGATTATTAATGGAAAGCATGATCCGCGAATGATTCTATAATTCTTGAAATTATTCTTTAAGGAGCGGGAGAATGCTGTGCTTACAGCTCGTTAAGCTCTATCCTGGTTACGTCGTCGAAAGTAATTGTCGTAAGATCATCGTCATCCGGCTCTACTAGGGTTAATATCCTTTCTTCCTGGTTGCTGATGGCTTTGTAGAGTATATTCTTAACTGTTCTTGCGTTGCCGAAGTTTTTATCCCTGCGGTCGTAAAGCTTGGTGAATATCTCAAGAAGAAGCTGCCATCCGCCTTCGTCAAGCATGTAGCCGTTCTTCTCGCTTATTACCAGCGCTATCTCCAGCATCTGCCTGGGAGTGTAATCCTCGAACATGAAATGATTGGGAAACCGGGATTGAATGCCCGGATTAGACTCGAGAAATTCTTTCATCTCATCGGTGTATCCGGCCACGATAACTATAAAGTTTCTCTGATCGTCTTCCATCCTTTTCTGAAGCGCGTCGACTGCCTCCTGACCGAAATCCGAATATCCTCTGATCAGAGAATACGCTTCGTCAATAAAAAATGTTCCCCCGATCGCTTTGTCGATTACTTCGTTTGTCTTAACTGCCGTCTGTCCCTGATAGCCCGCTACAAGTCCCGAACGGTCTACTTCAATAAGATGCCCTTTCTCTAAAATGCCCAGCTCCTTATAAATCTTGCTCAGAAGCCTTGCGATAGTGGTTTTGCCTGTTCCCGGGTTTCCCATAAAAACCGAGTTAAGGTTTTTTGGTATTACTTTAAGTCCTCTCTGCTTC
>JBJKTB010000514.1:0-4928 GCA_046703345.1 Ignavibacteriaceae bacterium | reverse complement strand
ACTTGATTCCAACGGTGGATTAGACAACACATTCGGTGATAACGGAATTACCATGTTTAATAATATGTACGGGTATGAAGAATCAGACGATCAATGTTCCGGTATCGTACTTCTACAAGACGGAAAGATATTATTAGGCGGTACGTCATCAATATATACACAATCTATAGGCGGAAGCTATTTTGCGCTTGCAAGGTTAAATGCTGACGGCAAGATTGATAACAGTTTCGGTAAAAATGGTTCAAAGATAATATCGTACAGTAAATCACTGGTCGATTCTTCCGATGTTATGCAGTGCAATTCCATTTGTCTTCAACCAGACGGAAAAATTATAGAAGGGGGTTTTGCGGAATTTGTTATTCAAAGTACGACGGAATTTGATTTAGCCAGAATAAATTATGACGGTTCTTTAGACACCACATTCGGAACTTCTGGATGGTCATTTACTCAAGTTTCAAGCGGAGCCAAATTGGATGACCATATACAAGCGATTTCAGTTTTATCTGACGGCAATATAATTGCCGCCGGATATTCAGAAGATTCTACAGGCAATTATGGATTTGCAGTTGCAAAGTTCTTAACCGGCAACACGGCAACAGCTGTGTCGGGCGCAGATCATGTTCCGGCCGACTTTATGCTTTCTCAAAATTATCCTAATCCATTTAATCCTTCAACTACTATAAGCTATTCTATCGCAAATTCAGGCCGGGTTACTTTAAAGATATATGACATACTAGGCAGATTAGTAGAAACATTGGTTAACGGATTTGAAAAGAGCGGCGTACATAAAGTAGTTTTTAATGCTGATAATTATAATCTAGGAAGCGGCGTTTATTTTTACAGACTAAAGGGAAAAAATTTCTTTAAGACCGCTAAGATGGTATTGCTTAAATAAATCCCCAGACCTCCGGGGTTTAAGAAAACCCCGGAGGTCTGGATAAGCAATTAAAATATTGTGACCAATCAATTTGATCCCCCTCAACTTAATCTTTAATTTTCGGCTTGAATTAATATGATATTCAAACGAAAAATATTTTTATGTACACTATACAATTGAAAGACGTTTCGCTCAGAAGGGACGACAAACTCATTTTAAAAAACATAAGCTGGTCGGTGAAGCAGGGCGAGCACTGGGCGGTAATAGGACTAAACGGCTCAGGGAAGACTTCACTTCTAAGGATAATCTCGGGATATACGCTTCCCTCAAACGGAGATGTTACAGTGCTCGGGAAAAAGTTCGGAGCGTACGATCTGCGGGAGCTGAGGAAATCGATCGGATGGGTTAGTTCTTATCTTCAGGAATCCCTCTACGCCAACGAGACTGTACTCGATACCGTGCTCAGCGGAAAGTTCGCGAGCATTGGTCTTTACGACGAAACTACCCGTGATGACGAGAATAGAGCCATGGATCTTCTTGAGAACTTCGGATGCGCCGACTTCAGTAATAGGATGTATTATACTTTATCACAGGGAGAAAAGCAGAAGATCATGCTGGCGCGGGCTCTCATGAATTCGCCGGAGCTGCTGATACTCGACGAACCGTGTACCGGGCTGGATATTTTCGCGAGGGAAAGCTTCCTTTCACTGGTGGAGAGTACAGGGAACTCCGATAACTCCCCTACTCTTCTCTACGTCTCTCACCATATAGAAGAAATATTACCCGTTTTTGAAAATACGCTCCTCCTTAAGGAAGGCGGAGTTTATATGTCGGGACGGAAAGACGAAATACTTACGGGCGGGAATCTAACATCATTCTTCGATCATCCGGTTGCTGTTAACTGGCAGGACAGCAGGCCGGGAATAGTAATGAATGATAACGGCAGGATATAATAATATTTTAGGCATCACCGTATAACGCCAACGGCGGATTAGCACACTGGAAAACAGATAGAATTTTAACGGCAATCAAACCGAAAGCGAAGCGCATTCAAAGTGTATTCAGAGCGCATTCAGAGCGCGTTCATACTATAAGATTCCGGGGGAAATAACATACTTGAGATTCATCTGCGATTTGTGACGAATGTAAACCCAGATCTTTGATCAAGATCTCAGTCAGAGTGCATCTGTTTTAATTTCATTATGTGAATTAAGAAAGCCTGTAAATATTAATACTCCCGACAAGCCGGATTTTACCATGGAGAAAAATTTTTGACCTATTTGCCCGGAGGCTCCGGTTTTAATAATCATGTAAGAAATGTGAAATAAATTTACGCCGGGAGAATGTATTTGAGAAAAAATTAATTTAAGTTGCCCCAAACATTAGAGAGCGCAGGCTTGGATTTTTACTTCGAGTCACAAAAAAGATATTACCTGGAGAAACTGGCAAAATATCTGAACTTCCAGCTTTCGAGCGGAATACTTTTCGCACTTGCCTTTTTTAAGCTGATAGCTCTTCCTATCGTAGTTATCGCCGCTTTGATATTTACTCCTTTTATGCTTTATATCTTCATTCGTGAGAGAAGAACAGCATGGCTTATTTCATTCATAATAGTGGTAATAATTCCGGGTTCCTTATTGATGTATTTCGGACTTAAGACTAATTATCCTGCCGCATTCGGATTGATATCTTTGGGGATTTTATATCTCTATTTTTTCGTTATGCGTGTGGTGGTTAACGACGAGTTAAAGGAGCTTACGGCGGGCGAGGAGCTTCAAAAAAGAAAGCTTGAAGAGGAAAAAGAAAAGGAGCTGTGGATGACAAGATTTAATGAAAAGGACAGGAGTTAGCCGAAGCTGAGCATGAATATTCTTTTAATAGGCTGTCGGAGGCATGGAGTAAGGGAAGAATGGAGTATCGGAATAACGGATAAAAATAAAAATTTGGGTTTTATGATTCCTTTTTTATTCTTTTATTTGCCCGATGAATAACATTCTACCCGGAGTAAAAGGAAATGAACGAAAAAGATCTTACCGCAATTTTACTATTCTCATGCCGCGACAGGATAGGACTTGTTTCGCGACTGTCGCATTTCATATTCGAGAGAGGCGGGAACATACTCGATCTCGACGAGCATGTTGACCAGGACGAGCAGATCTTCTCAATAAGAATAGCTTGGAGCATGAACGGCTTCTCTATCCCCCGCTCGGAGCTGAAGGAAGCTTTCACTCCCCTTGCCAAGGAATTCAAAGCCGAGTGGGATATAAAATTTACCGATGAAAAGATTAAAGCCGCAGTGTTCGTATCAAATTACGACCACTGTCTGAACGAGATATTATGGCGCCATAAGATGAACGAATACGGGATAGAAATTCCGTTGATCATATCCAATCATACCGAGCTGGAGCCTCTCGCTGATTTATACGGCATACCCTTCCATTATATTCCGGTAAGCAAAGAGAATAAAGCGGAACAGGAGGAAAAGGAACTTGAGCTTCTTGAAAAGCATAATATAGACACCATAGTTCTTGCGCGTTATATGCAGATACTGTCGCCTGAATTTGTAAAAAGATATAAGGACAGGATAATCAACATACACCATTCGTTTCTGCCGGCGTTCTCGGGCGGCAATCCTTACAAGCAGGCTTTCGAGCGCGGTGTGAAGATAATCGGGGCTACGAGTCATTATGTAACAGCAGAGCTGGATGAAGGCCCGATAATAGCGCAGGATATAATACCCATATCGCATAAGGACAGTCTGAAAGACCTTATACGCAAGGGGCGCGACCTTGAGAGGCTGGTGCTTGCCAGAGCGCTGCATTATCATTTCGAGCACAGGGTGCTTGTGCACGGGCGGAAGACGGTGATCTTTGATTAGGGTTAGGAATTGCCACGAAGGCTCGAAGGCACAAAGGATATATTATAAAATTTTCTTTCGCGTCTCTTTGCGGTCTTTGCGATTTTAGTGCTTTAACTGCTAAGACCGCAAAGGGATATAATTCGTACATCTGAATGGCAATTGAGAAGCATTAAAAAAATTTAATTATTAAATTTCACTTAACTAATTCCTGATCTCCGATCTCTGAACAAAAGGGGCATATTCAGTTTATCATGAATGCCTTCCATAAAAAAATGGAGGTAACATGAAATATCTTATCGTACTAATACTGTCTTCACTTATTCTTTTATCCTGTTCGGAAGGACCGCTCACGGGTCCCGGCGTATTCTCTTTCGAAGCCGCTGCGGCGGGAGTAAAGAGTAAGGTATATTACCCGCGAGACGGATCAAATCAGATATTAAGCATAGAGGATTTTAAATACGACCGCGGCGGCCGGCTGATTAAAAAATCGTATTACGGAGGCGACAGGGAAATGCTTTACAATTACGAGCTATTTGTTTACGGCAGGGACACGAAGCTTGTTTATAAATTGAATTACCACTCTAATATAAACTCGCCTACGGGCTTCATACTTCTGGACTCGACCGTTTATTCTTACTCCGGTAACCTGCTGATTTCGGAAAAGAAGACTCTGCCGCAGGCCGCTTATTACGATGAGAGTACTTATGAATATAAGAACTCGCTGCTTGTTAAAAAGACTAATTATCATCGCGGCGCGTTTGATTCATACATAGTTTACGAATACATGGACGGAATACTGAGCAAGGAAACGAATTTCTACAAGAACGGCAGTATAACAGAATCGCTTGAGTATAATTACAGGCGCGGAATTCTTACCGGGATTATATATTATAATTCTATAGGTGAAGCGAAGAGGAAAGTAACTTATACTTACGGCGATAACGGTAAAATAGCCGTCGAGACCGTAGACGAGCTTTTCGCTTACTCCTCCGCCATGCCGTATGTTGTTAGATATTTTTATGGTGCGTAGTTCTTGGTTCGTAGTTCTTGGTTCGGGGTTCTTGGTTCGGGGTTCGTGGATCGCTGTCTAATTACTTTGTAGGGGGAGTTGTATGTTGAACATGCGCCCTTGCAGGAAATTCATCTGACCGAGGGGTGTAAATAATTTTGTGTAAATGGTTAATGTATGGC
>JBJKTB010000513.1:0-7352 GCA_046703345.1 Ignavibacteriaceae bacterium | reverse complement strand
GCGACATTCCTTTGTATTCCATTAAAGCAGAAACATTGAATGCTACAGTGTGCTTAATAAATTTTTCTCCCCAGCCGGTGCATGAAACCGCACAAGTTTTATTGTTAGCGTAAGTTCCGTCTCCAATAAGAGGCGAATCTCCGATCCTTCCCGGCATTTTATTTGTCATTCCCCCAGTAGAAGTACCTGCCGCAAGATTACCGTACTCATCAAGAGCAACACATCCTACGGTACCGTGCTTTCCCTCTTTCAGCTGCTTTTTATATTCCTGAAGCTGTTTGTAGCGAAGAGACGTATCGAAATAGCTTTGAGGAACGAGCTTAATTCCCTGCTCTTTCGCGAATTCTTCCGCACCGGAATATGCAAGCAGTACATGAGGGCTTTTTTCCATCACGAGCTTTGCAAGAGATATGGGATGAGCAATGTGCTCTACGCCTGCAACCGCGCCGCAGGCCAGGTCTTTGCCGTTCATGATTGCCGCGTCCATTTCATGCGTGCCGGCGGAAGTGTAGACAGCTCCTTTGCCCGCATTGAAGTGGGGGTTGTTCTCAAAATATCTTATAACTGTTTCAACAGCTTCCATGCTGGTGCCGCCTTTGGCTAGTATGTTCTTACCTATTTCCAAGGCTTCTGAAAGTGATTTTGTATAAACCTGCTTTATAGAATCGGGCAGTGATTTATCTATAGTTCCGGCGCCGCCGTGAATTACTATGGTATATTTTTTTGATTTTTGATCGGGCTGTTTGTTTCCCGAAAGATCTACAACCTGCGTTAAAATAATTACGACAAGAGTAATAACCGCGAAAATTATGCTTTTCAATTTAATACTCCCGATTTTTATTTTGCGTAGAGATATTTTTTTAACCTTGTTATAAACTCAGTCTGCGCTTCGTTAATTTTATGCCTCGCTTCTTGCTCGCCGAAATATTCTCCGCGGTCAGCTTCCGGAAATTGCTGAATCTTGCCGGATTTGGGAGGCCATTCCATCTCGAAAGTATTTGAAGATATCTTTACTGCCGAATCATCTTTATTTTCAACCGCCCATGCATAAACCGTCTTTCCGTTTTTCTGTTTAACGGAGCCGAGCGGAAGAAATTCACCCGAAGGCTTGATTCCGGTTTCTTCTTCGAATTCTCTTACCGCTGTATCGAGCAGCTCTTCTTTTCTTTCAGGAAGTCCCTTTGGAATACTCCAATACCCGTCATCCTTGTTTTTGAAGAAAGGACCTCCCGGATGTACAAGCAGGACGGAAAAAGTTTCTTCGGATATGCGGTACATCATTATTCCTGCGCTTGTTTCCTGAGGCATGCGAGTATCCTGAAAATTAACTTACTAATTAGAAATAAATTTATTTTATTTTAACTGAAATTGGAAGCGAATAATAAAAAAAATGAACCGGCTTATAACAATACCGCTGCTGTTCATTCTTCTCATTATTTCAAATCTCCCGGCGCAGAATCAGAATGAAAAAGGAATTATTGCTGGGAATAAAAGTCTTCAAATTTATCTAGTGAAGCAGCAGTGGCATACAGGTATCATCTTCCCGGTTAAGGAAGTTAATCCAAAGGTCTGGCCCGAAATATTGCAGTTCAAAAAATTCAAGTACATCGATGCAGGCTGGGGTGACGCGGCTTTTTATCAGCATCCGGACTTCAACTTAAAATTAGCAGCCGAAGCGCTTCTTTATCCTACTCCCAGCACTCTCAGAATCAATGGCTTTAGTATGCCGATAAATAAATATGCCGAGTACTGTGACGTTGCTATTGAACTTCACCTTGATCGGAGCGATTTCGATTTACTCTGCGAATACGTACATAATAGTTATAGCCGGAACAGCAAAGGGAAAATTCAAATATTAAATTATACCGCCGGCGGAACTGTAATCTTTTATAAAGCGGAAGGTAAATACGATATCTTCAATACATGCAATACGTGGGTTGCAAAAGGACTGTTGACGGCGGGCTTTAAGAGTTTTTCAGAAAGCACGATTCTGGCGGAAGAATTATTCAAAGACGCAGCCAAAGAAGGAACAGTGATAAAATCACACACATCAAATTAAGATTTACTTGCCGGAAAATATCCTAAGTCCGATAATCCCGACTATGATCAAGAAGATAAATCCGATTCTAATTAATTCTTTCGATTCCCCGAATAGCATTATCCCCAGCACCGCCGTTCCAACAGCTCCTATTCCCGTCCATACCGCGTACGCGGTTCCAACCGGCAGAGTCTTTAATGAAACCGACAGTAGAAAAACGCTCATAGCCATGGTAACGAGGGTAAAAATGCTCGGATACAGTTTAGTGAATCCGTTCGAATACTTCATGCCTATTGCCCATGCCGTTTCGAACAATCCGGCTATAAATAAAATAAACCAATCCATATTTTACCTTAGAAAATCTTGAATAAAAAATTAATGTTGAATGATTAAATTTATTAAATTCGGTTCACTTATTGGTTAAATTTTCAAAATTTAATCTTCCCTGAAAGGATGTCTTTAAACATCATGAAATCGCCGGCTAGGCTGAAGAACGGATATTCGAAGGTTGCCGGCTTGTTTTTTTCAAAGAAGAAATGACCGATCCAGGCAAAGCCGTAACCGATTACAGGAAGAAGTACAAGTAATAACCATCTTCCCGTAATTAATGTATAGATAAGAGTTATCAGCAGAAGCAAAGTCCCGGTAAAATGAAGTCTTCTGCTGATACGGTTGCTGTGCTCGGAAAGGTAAAACGGATAAAACTCTTTGAAGGAATTATACTTGCCGCTCATTGTTAGCGCCTTTTTAATATTTTAAAAATGCCTTAACCAAAGAAAGATTTGAAATCCCATCCGCAGAATTAATTAAAATAAAAAACAGAGTTTAAGATCTTATAACCGAAACTAAGAATCAGGATTCAATTTTCTAATACTTCTAATTTTTCAAGAATAATATCCAACATCAGATTTATCTCTTCAAGATGCGTTCGGAAAGACATCACGGCAATTCGCAGCATAAATTTTCCGTTAATCATGGTAGATGAGATAAATATCCTGCCGTCTTTATGAATCTCTTCAAGAAGCTTTCTGTTAAATTCATCAGCGCTTCCTTTTGACGGTTTAAATCTGAAAATAAAAACCGAGAGATCCGGATAGGGACCTAGTTCAATATTACTGAACCTACTTAGTTTCTCATAAGCGTAACGGGCAAGAAGAATCTTCTCCTCCAGTGCCGCACGGAAAGGCGACAGTCCGATTATTTTTAACGCGAACCATAGTCTCAGTCCTCTGAAATGCTTCGAGAGTTCGGGCGACAATTCGGCCGGAGACAGCTCTTCGTTTACCGCCAGTGCGTCCTGCATATATCCGGCCTGATAATAATGAGCATCGTAGAGCTTACTCTTATCTCTAACCAGCACCGCGCCGCTGCCGTAAGGAAGAAAAAGTCCTTTGTGAGGGTCGATGATAAAAGAATCGGATTTTTCAATTCCTTTCAAAAGATTCTTTCCTTCTTCGCAAAGGATGAAGAAGCCGCCGTAAGCCGCATCAATGTGATACCAAAGTTTATAGTTCAATGCGACTTCTGCAATATTATCAAGAGGGTCTACGGCTCCAGTGTCGGTTGTTCCGGCCGAAGCTACAACCATCCACGGCTTTAGTCCTGCGTGCACATCTCTTCTTACAGCGTCCTCAAGCGCCTCAGGCACCATTCGGAACTTTGAGTCAACCGGGATGTAATGTTTAACGCATTCTTTTAAGCCGGCAATCCTAAGAGCCTTTTCAAACGAATGATGAGTTTGGGAAGAAAGATAGATTACTGATTTTTCAATATTCTTCACAGAAACGCCGCAGGCTTCACGAGCCGTAACTATGGCAATCAGATTTGAAATGCTTCCGCCTGATGTAAGGTTGCCTCCGGAAGTCTCAGGGTAGCCTGCAATACCGGCCATCCAAGCCAGAAGTGAGTTCTCCATTCGCACCGCACCAGGAGAGGCGTAGAATATTCCCGCATACCGATTAGTTACTGCAGCGATGTAATCGCCGATCGATGATGGATAAATGCCGCCCCCAGGAATATAACCGAGATGGCCTCCGGATGCGGGATTTATACCGGGGTTATCTACATTCTTCTTTAGAAAACTCAATAGTTCCTCAATACCTGACGAAGTTTCATTAATCCGCAAATTAAAATCGGAATTATCCCCCGAACCATCCGCAACATAAGTGTGAACAGGATACAGACTATTAAGAAATTCTTCCGTGTATTGTTGAGCTTTATCAAACATTAAATGCCTGTCTTCGGCGGAAGGTTCGAGCTGACGAGCGGTTTTTTCCAATTGCAGGATTTTTTCGATCATATACTTTTAAAAATTTGCGTGAGTAATATTTAGGCAACACGAAGCTAAAAAAAAAAATTCTTCTTCGCAAAAGTAATCCATTTTTCTCTTCGCTTAATTTTATGCTGACAGTATTAATAGACCCGAGTCGGCTTCAGCCTAGAAACAATTTCTTATCACATTAAAACTTTCCGAATTTAAAAGCCAGATTTAACGAAGGCCCTCCCATATCCGCATTCTTCAATCCGTACATATTCACACCGGTTACTAACCGGTAGCCGGCGCCGCAGTCAATTCTGAAGAATGTTGTAATATTTATCTCAAGGTTTACTGCCGGCTCCAGTACGAACACCGAATTTACAGGATAATCCGAGTTGTACTCAAAATCTCTATACCCGTAAGTAATACCGCCGGCACCTATTAAAACCGAAAATGAATAATGCACAAGTTTTTCATAATTGCCTATATACTCGAGCATTAATCCGCCGTAACCGAATTGAATCTTTCTCTCAAGAGGTACATAATAGTAATCAAGTACAGGACCCTGAGGAAAGTTAATGTTATTTACAAGCCCGTATCCGCCGCCGCCAATCATAAAAGTATGATTTATAAGCCAGCCTCCGTATCCGCCCACAAACAACGCAAAGCTTTTATTTACGGATGAGAATTTAATTACGGGCGCTCCGTAACCTCCGCTTTCCAGTTTTCCGCTTACAAGCGTCTGCTCCTGAGCAAACGCGTTCGCCGAAAATATGATAGTAAAAATTATAAATAATTTTTTCATCATGTCCCCCGTTTATTGATTAATATAAAAGGAGCGTGTTACCTTTAATGACAACACGCTCTGTCGTAATAGAGAATAAGTTTGAACTTGTTAGATCTGCGAAAGCCTCTTTGGTCCGGCCTTTAGTACTTCGTCCGAGGTGCCTTTCGAATACAGCTTAAAATTCTCGATGAACCTTGCCGCAAGCGCGTCGTACTTTTTCCAGTATTCGTCCTTATCGCCCCACGAGCTTGACGGATCCAGTACATCCTCCGTTTCTTCGGGACAGCTTAACGGCACGTCGAATCCGAATAATTTATCTTTCCTGTACGTTACATTTTCCAGACTTCCGTCCAGCGCAGCGTTTAAAAGGTTCCTTGTATGGCGTATGCTGATTCTCTTTCCCACACCGAATCTTCCGCCGACCCAGCCCGTATTTACAAGCCAGCACTGCGCTTTATGCTTAAGCATCCTTTCCTTCAGCATTTTAGCGTATTCAAACGGATGCCTTACCATAAAAGGAGCTCCGAAGCATGAGCTGAAAGTTATCTGCGGCTCGATTCCCAGACCTATCTCCGTACCCGCTATTTTCGATGTGTAGCCGCTTATAAAATGATACTGGGCCTGATCGGGATTCAGTCTAGATATTGGAGGCAGAACTCCCGATGCGTCGCAGGTAAGGAAGATGATATTCTTCGGATGAGTTCTTACATATCCATCGGGAACTATATTAGGAATAAATTCGAGCGGATATGAAGCCCGCGTGTTTTCTGTGATACTATCGTCATTGAGATCTATCCTTCGTGTTACAGGATCATAAACAACGTTTTCAAGAATTGTTCCGAAGCGTTTAGTTGTCGCGTAAATTTCAGGTTCATGATCGGCTGAAAGTCTTATAACTTTAGCATAGCATCCGCCCTCGAAATTGAATACGCCGTCGGAGCTCCATCCGTGTTCGTCGTCCCCGATAAGTTTTCTCTTTGGGTCCGCTGAAAGAGTTGTTTTACCCGTACCGCTCAATCCGAAGAAAAGCGCAACGTCTCCATCCTTCCCTACGTTTGCAGAACAGTGCATAGGCAGGACGTCTTTGAAGGTGAGCAAAAAGTTCAGAAGCGTAAATACGGATTTTTTTATCTCGCCTCCGTAAAGAGAATTGGCAATAACCGCTGTTCTCGATTCGAAGTTAAGGATTATTCCCGTTTCAGTTCGCGTCCCGTCGATCTTCGGGTCAACCTTAAAACCGGGCACCGCTATAACCGTAAATTCCGGAACAAACTTCTTAAGCTCTTCTCTGTTGTTTGTAGTGATGAACATGTTCCGCGCAAACAAACTGTGCCATGCTTTCTCGGTTACTATTCTGATTGCCATTCTGTATTCCGGATCGGCGCCCACATAACAATCCTGTACGAAAAATTCTTCACCCTGGGCATATGCTTCCAATCTTGCCATCAAAGCGTTAAACTTCCCCGTGCTGAACGGACGGTTATGAACGCCCCACCAGATATTACTTTCAGTGCTTTCTTCGCGGACTATAAATTTATCCGCCGCCGCTCTCGCAGTATGTTTACCTGTTTTTACGATAAGCGGGCCTTCGCTTGCAAGATGACCTTCGTTACGGAATATGCTTTCCTCGTAAAGCGACGAATCGGGCAGGTTCCAGTAAACTCTGTCGAGATTGCTGAATCCGTGATTCGATAGATCGAAATCTGCAGCGAGCTCTTTTGCTTCTTTGCTTGCCGGGGTACTGAATTCTAAATATTTACTCATGACCAGTCCCTCACTAATTTTCGGTCGCCGATGTAAAGTTCGTTGGGTGAATTCGGATCGAGCGCCCACTTCATTCTTTCTATGCCCTCGGTTATTTCTTTAATTGTTCCGCAGTAGCTCAGACGCAGATGGCCTTCCATTCCGAATTCGGCGCCGGGTACAGTCAGTACCATTACTTTGTCGATGAGAAAACTGCTGAGCTTATTTGAATTTTTCTCATATGCACTGAAATCGGCGAAGCAATAAAATGTGCCGTCGGGCTTCGTGACTTTTACTCCCTCAAATGTATTCAGCATATCGATCATCACGTTACGGTTATTTTCTAACGTCACTCTAAGGCTTTCTACTCCAGACTGCACTCCGTTAAGCGCCCCTACCGCAGCCTTCTGCAGAAGAACAGAAGGTCCCGATGTCTGATGTCCCTGAATATTAGACATCGCTTCGATTACTTTTTTATTGCCTACGGCCCAGCCGATTCTAAAGCCTGTCATCGCATATTGTTTTGA
>JBJKTB010000512.1:0-17833 GCA_046703345.1 Ignavibacteriaceae bacterium | reverse complement strand
TATATAAAGTTTATATAAGCCACGCTTTTCTGATTGCCGGTTCTTTCCGATTTGCTTTCTATGCTCAGCATCGCGCTGCCGGAGGGATACTTTTCCGTCAAGGCAAAATTATAATGAGTTCTGTCTTTGCCTTTTTTCCAAATCCCCGTTATTTGAGATCCGGAAATAAATCCGCCCGTAAATTCTCCGGAGGGAACCGAATTAAATTCCGCATAATTTCTATCCGCGAACTCTCCGAGATAAACTTTTCCGCCGTCGTTTATTCTGCTTTCGAAGTTAAACTTTATCGCCTCGCCGTGCGAAACGTAATAGTAGTTTCCCCTTACGGTTGAATCCACTTTAAAGAGATTCATGACTATCTTGTATTTGTCTCCGATTGTTCCCTCCATCCTTTTATAGAAGTAATTCGGAAGCGCTGCTGTGTTTCCTGAAACGGCGGAAATATTTTTATCTTTGCCTCCGGCCGAAGTTACGCATGAAGATAAAATCACAGGAAGCAGAATTAATAACCGGAAAGTAACCTTCGCACTTCTCATTTACTTCTTCCTATTATTATGATAAACAAACTCAATTTAGACGGATAATTTTATCGCGTTAAAATACAGTCTTCATTTTTTAATTTTGCTTGATATCTCCTCCATAAGCTCAAGCTGAATCTGCTGTATCTCAAGCATTCGCTGCCCGTGCTGCATTAAAAGATGATCTATCTTATCGTTCAGCATTCTTATCTCAAGCTCGGCTTTAAGATTAATTTTATAATCATGCACCGATCTCGCACGGTCCTTACTCTCCTGCCTGTTCTGGCTCATCATTATTATAGGCGCCTGTATGGCGGCCAAACATGAAAGCACAAGATTTAAAAGAATAAATGGATACGGATCGAACGGACGGGCGGTTAACAGAAAAATATTTATTGCCATCCATAAGACTAAAAAAGATCCGAATATGATTATAAAAGTCCAGCTACCGCCGAACTGCGCAAGTTTGTCCGACAGTTTCTCTCCTACAGTCAGCTTCTGGTCTACATCCTCATCTACGTCCTTTGAGATGGTCTCCTTCTCTATTATGCTGTTCACCACCTCTTTGTCGAATCCGGAAAGCGTCCCCTTTTCCTCTTCAAGAATTTTCTGTACGTATTCTCCCCTGAATTTATTTAGATCGTCAAGGCAAATGTATCCCGAGGGATCCCATTCTACTTCTTTTTCTTTTATCAATGTAATAAGTGAATCGCGCACAGATAATGCGGGCATTAGTTTATTCAGATGCATTTCTTTCTTGCATACCTGACACTGCCCTGTCTTGCTGCTGACACGTTGCATTTCTTCCTCCGTAAATTCTATAAGCCGAATATAATTTTAATCGATAATAATTGCAGTAGCCTCGATCTCAACAATAAGCCGGCTGTCAATTAATGCTTTTATTTCTACCATCGTCGCCGCGGGCTTAATTTCCCCGAAAAACTCTCCGTGCGCTCTCCCGATCTCTTCCCATTTGGAAATATCGGTCGTGTAAATTCTAGTTCTAACAACATCGCCTAGAACAGCTCCGGCGCTGCGAAGAGCTTTTTCTATTTTCATTATGGCAAACTTTGTCTGTTCATATGCGTTTTCTCCGGTCGGGTTTCCGTTTTCGTCTGCAGCGGTTGTGCCGGACACTTCCACGGTGTTACCTGTCCTTACCGCCCTCGAATAACCGACAATATCTTCCCACACCGTTCCCGTTGCGATATTAATTCTTTTACTCATTCTTTTTAAATTATTTATTTAAATAAGGACTAGTTTTATGAAAGGAATTTATGAAATAAATATCTGAAGGCAAGTGTTTTAAATTAAAAGAAATGATTTAAAATTCGGAAGCGGCTTATTAAAAAGCCGCCTCCGGAATTATCTGTTTACTTTCTGCCTGCTCGTTTTCCTTTACCTTTAGGACCCGTGCCGTCGCACACTCCGGGCGTACCGGATGCGCCGTAGCCGGTCCCGTCCTTAGGTCCTATACCCTGATTTCCCGTTCCGTTTGCCGGGCCGTTGCCGCCTTTACCGAATTTACTAGCCTGGCCCCGCATTAGTTTTCTTCCCGTGCCGTCCATCGGACGAACGTAATCCGGATCAAGACAGTTCGGTATTCCGTCTCCGTCGGAGTCGATTGCATAATCGTTTATTCCGTCTCCGTTAAGATCGACGAATCCTTTGCCTGCTTTCTTGCCCCCGTTCTGCTGAGCGCTTAGCTCGCTGCTGGCAAAAAACAATGCCAGTACAATCGCAAGACCCATAAGCCAAAATGCTTTCATTGCGGTTTTCATTTTTTCCTCCTTTTTTTTGTTTATATTCTCGTTCGAGAAGTTTACGCTTTAAGCTTCTCAAGGCATATGCCAAAAAGATTTTAATGCGGTATGACCAGTATTGCGGCAAAAATACATTGGTATATAAGGCTGCTCGACTTAATAGACGCAAATCCGCGACATTAAAGTCGATATAGAGACAGGGTGAATCTTTCGGAAACCGATGAATCCAATAACTGTATTTAAATATCTATTGATGAGATGATGTTTGGCGGCAACAAAAAAAATTAAACTGCAGCCGAGAGTTGTAATTATAATCTCGATAATAATCGGGATAGTTATGATTGCGTCCGCTTATTTCGAATTAAATGAAAGCAAGAAGGAACTTTTCCAGATCCTGTCCGAATCTTCATCTTCTCTTATAGAAACAATCTCGATGAGCAGTATAAACACTCTCAATTCAGGTTACGAAATTGAAGACCTTATAACCGAGCGGCTTCTTAATAATGCCAGAATGATAAAAATGCTCGACAGCATGAAAGTTCTTTCACATAAGAAGCTGAAAGAAATTTGCGAAGAAAACGATATTTATAGAATAAATATATTCGATAAAAAAGGCGAACGTATCCTCAGCAGCTGGGAAGCTCTGCCGGGGCACATTCACGACAGCACCGTTACCAACCGTTACTCTATGCTTAATCCGATTCTTTCTGGTGAAACAGATCAGCTGATTATAGGATTAAAAGGCGCAGAGCATAACGGCGAAAAACGTTATGCCGTTGCTGTTGCAAGATCCGGCAACAATGGAGCCATTGTGGTTAACCTTGATGCAAAAGATCTTCTTGAGTTCAGAAAAAAAATAGGAATAGGAAAAATTATTCAGGACATCGGTGATAATTCCGGCATAGAATATGTTGTTCTGCAGGATTCTCTGGGCATTCTGGCGGCAAGTTCTTCGGTAAAATCAATAGAGCCCATTGAAGGAGATAAATTTTTGTCCGATGCAATGAAAACAGATTCAATCTTTAAGCGCATTTATAAATACGACGGACGGGAAGTTTACGAGGTTGTTAAGCGTCTTGTAGCCGACAAGGATGTTATTGGATTGTACCGGATCGGTGTGCCGCTCGATGAAGTTAACAGCCTTGAAGCAAGAATGTACCGCAGAATTATTATTATTACTCTCTTACTGGGTGCCATTTCGATAATTGTTCTAAGCATTATATTTACCTCGCAGACCTTACGGACGGTATCGGATGAATTCAGCAGATTTAAAACTTTTACAGGAACCGTACTTGAGAATATGGGCGAAGCCGTAATAGTGCTTGATGCCGGTCTTAACGTAACTTTGTTCAACAAAGCTGCCGAGACTTTATTCGGCGTGCTCTCCGTTTCGGTTATTAATTCCAATATTAATACTCTTCCCGGCGGTAGACTCAATTTTATTTCAGAAGCAGTTAAAAATTATCATTCCGGTCAGGGAGAACTTCAGAAGTCGCTTGAAATCAATGGAACTATAAAACATCTTTCGATAAATATATCCGAAAACATTTCTGAGCAGAGTTCTACCGAGAATTATACAGTTGTAATTAAAGATTTTACTGAAAGGAAAAACCTTGAGGAGCAGGCAAGAAGAAACGAGAAACTATCGGCTATGGGCGAGCTTGCTTCCGGCGTTGCACACGAGATTAGAAATCCCATAAATTCAATAGGCATGATTGCGCAGCGTCTTGAAAAAGAATTCAGTCCCGCCGAAGACACAGAAGAGTACCGCACAATTACAGGCGTACTTAAAAGCGAAGTTACAAGAATAAATAAAATCATTACGCAGTTCCTAAATTACGCCAGGCCTATGGATCTTCAGATAAGCGAAATCGACGCCGGTTCTTTCTTCGCCGGTATTTATCAGCTGTTCCTGGATCAGGCAAAAATTAAAAATATTAAGTTCTCGGTAACCCCGGAAAAAGAACTTCGGTTTAAAGCCGATCCAGAGCTTCTTAAACAGGCTTTGATGAATATACTTCGGAATGCATTCGACGCAGTGAGTGAGAACGGATTAGTTAATGTAAGTTGTACAGGTACCGGGAACAAAATTTTAATTGACGTATCCGACGACGGGCCCGGTATCCCGGATGATTCAGTCAAAAAAATATTCGATCTCTATTACACCACCAAAAACGAAGGCAACGGCCTTGGATTAAGCATTGCCCAGAAAATTATTGATCAGCACAGAGGCATCATAAGTGTTGACAGCGGTTCTGATAGAGGAACAAAATTCACAATTAAAATCCCAAAAGTATGAAAGACTATACCATCTTAATTATTGACGACGAACAATCTCAGCGCGATATTCTGGCCGGCTACCTGAAGAAGAAAGGATACAAAACACTTACCGCTTCCTCGGGCGGGGAGGGTATAAAAACCGCAAAGGAAAATACGGTTGATATAATCCTTTCTGACTTTAAAATGCCGGATAAAACAGGTCTTGAGGTTCTTGAAAGCGTTAAAAAGATTAATCCTGAAATAAGCTTCGTAATTATTACCGCCTACGGCACAGTTGAGAATGCCGTAAAAGCGATGAGAACAGGAGCGGACGATTATATTTCTAAACCGGTAGACCTTGATGAACTGGATCTCCTTATTGACCGGATAGCCGAGCATAAGAATCTGAAATCGGAAAACAGAATGCTTAAAAGCCAGCTCCAGGATAAGTATAAAATCTCCTCCGTAATATCCAATTCCCCCTCTATGACTGAGGTTATAAGCATTGCAGCAAGGGTAGCCGAAAGCAAAGCAACTGTACTAATAACAGGCGAAAACGGCACCGGCAAGGAAGTGCTGGCAAAGGCAATTCACTTTATCGGTCCGAGGAAAGACAAGCCCTTCGTTGCGGTTAATATCCCGGCTCTCTCAGAAAATCTTATCGAAAGCGAATTGTTCGGCCACGAGAAAGGCGCTTTTACCGGAGCCGAAAGAATGAAAAAAGGAAGGTTTGAAATCGCCGATAAGGGAACAATTTTTTTAGATGAGATAGGCGACATCCCTCCTTCAGTGCAGGTAAAACTTTTAAGAGTGCTTCAGGAGCAGCAGATAGAAAGAGTCGGATCGTCCGAAAACATAAATATAGACGTGAGAATTATTGCCGCCACCAACAGAGATCTTGAGAAAAAAATAAAAGAAGGCACTTTCAGGGAGGATCTTTTTTACAGACTTAATATTGTCTCTATAAAAATTCCGCCGCTTCGCGAAAGGAGAGAAGATATTATCCCTATGATAGAATACTTCATGGATAAATACTCATCCGAGAACGGTTAAGGACGAATCGAAATTTCAAAAGAAGCGGCCGACAGGCTGCTTAAGTACAACTAGCCGGGCAACGTAAGAGAGCTTGAAAATATTATTGAGCGAGCTGTTGTACTGGCCAGAGGAAATATAGTTTCCTTAAACGATCTTCCCCTGAGCATAAGAGGATTTTCCGGAGAGGATCTTTTTGCTTCCGGTACCGAAGGTACACTTCCCGAAATGGTGGAGGTTCTTGAGAAAAGACTTATTTACGATGCTCTTGAAAAATCCGGCGGCAATCAGACTCAAGCCGGAAAAATTCTGGGTATTACCGAACGTAATCTCAGATATAAGCTAAAAAAATACGGCATTAAAAATTAGTTTCTCTTTTCAAAAGAAGTCCGGCGTAGTTAATCCAGACGCTTTTTTATTGAGATTGCCCCGCGCAAGTCGCCCGATTTAAAATTCACCGCCAGATCGCTTTTATATCTGCTTCTTATCTCCCATTGCACTTCTTTAGATATATCCTTCGCACCTCCGTGGCAGTTTAAACAAAAAGGCTGTACGATTATCGGCTTCATATATCTTGCCGTTTTTCTTCCCCGCGATTGAGTAATCTCGAAATATTCAGTCTCGGCATTAAGACTTCGCGTTGAGTTGAGGCTGTCGAACATCATCAATACTCTGCTCTCGAATTCATCCGGACGGTTCAATACGTTTCTGTTTTTAAATGAAACCCTTCGTATTGATACTCCGTATTCGGTACCGAAATCCGTCGTAAGCTCTTGCGCTGTAATTGAACATTCTTTAATAGCGGAAACAGTACCTCTGTTAGAAATTTCATTAACCAGAATTCCGCTTAATTTAGATTGGAAAACTTCGGCAATTCTTCGGAACTCCTGCTTGTCAGGAACAGCTGCTTCATAACTTTTTTTTGAACTGCAGGAAACAGAAAGAAAAATAATAACGGCGGATAATGCGGCAGAAATAAATTTTTCACGCTTCATTTTTCCCCCTTTACTGTTTTTGAATCCCTTAAAGAATTTTTCCGGCTGCGCCTTCTGCGTAACCGGGTTTAAAAACATCTGATAATATTTAATTACTTTTCATAAGAGAATCAATTGCGGAAAGCGTGATTACGAATGGAAATTTATCAGTTAATTATTAAGAGAGCATAAAAAAAAGCTTTGACATTTATAATCAAAGCTTTTATCCCTTAAGAGAAGAAAATGCCGAAAATATTTAAAATACCGCCGGCTTGCTTCTCGTTTATTTTCCCCGATTGCCCTTGCGGGTTTCCGAAGTCGCCCTTAAAATTTTTATTTTGTAAAACCGTCTCTTCAAGTAGTAAGAGATCAACTTATATACCAACAAATAACCGTTCGAAATCAGCACAAAATCAAACAAAATATTTTATTACTAGACAAAGTTCGACATTTACGGCGAGGAAAGCGAAAATTTGGTCGAACCGCTTTCTTCATGCTCCTTTTGCCGCATTAAACAATCCGGGTTATAAATCGAGTCCCAGGCTAAAGGCAATTATGTTGTTGTCGTAGTTATAGAACTCATCGTTTGAATTGTTTCGTATGTAATTCCAGGTTACCGCCGCATTAAGGCCGCCGATAAATTCGTTAAGACTTGCCCGCAGCTCCGCACCGAAGGCGTATTGTTTATCTTTCCGCAATTCTTCAAATTCATAACCTTCGATGGTTGCGGCCGGAAGACTAAGGTAATCGTTTATCTGGTATAATATCTCGAATTTGGCAGAAACGTAATCTGAAAACAGATGAGTAAATGTTATCCCTGTTTCATATCCGTCGTTCGAATATACATCGTTGAAAAGCTCCTCTTCGTAATATATAAACTCATCTGAAGAGATATATCTAGTGCCGGTGTTTAAACTTTTTCGGTAAAGCAGATAACCGCTCAATCCGGTGTATTCTGCAATCGACTGCGCGGCGTGTAGATAAAATTTCATTTGCGAAGTATTGTTAGATGACGACGGTTCTGTCTGTTTTTCTATATAATTTTTAATATCGCCTTCCGCTCCGAACATAAAAGTTGTCTTTGTTTCAAAACCCAGCTGAAGCTTCGCGAACATTTTATGCTCGTAATGAGAGAAGGAGGAAAAACTTTCGTAACTATTCCTGTTGAATAAGTAACCGGCAAGCAAAAAACTTCCCTCCCATAGAGTGTGACTGTAGTTTGCATATGCGGAGATCTGATTGAAATCAAAGATTGAAAATTCGTCGCGGTTTTTTCTAAAACTGTAGTTCACGCCCGCGTTGAGAGGATTATCGTCTTCGGCAAGCAGGTATGTGTTTACTATCCCGAATTTCTGGGAATTAGACGATTTGAAAATATTCTTCTGGTAGTAAGTAAAATTAGCGGTATAATAAAACTGCAGATTGTTAGCGCTGCTCTCAATATCGTAAGCTGATCCCAGATATAAGCTGTTCACGAAATCGGATGTCTTAAGCGAGTTGTTGTAAATATTGTCGTCGTAATAATTATAAAACTTCGAAGATAAAGAAATCTGACTGTATAAGTCTTCCGGTAGGACGGACATCAGCAGCGCGCTCAGAATAAACATCAATCTCATTTTTTACCCCGCTGGCGCCCTTTGCCGTCTTTGTTAAACTGGTAACGCTTACGATGTTTTTCAAAACTGAGCCCGTTGGCCCTGTGATCGCAAATCCCGTCCCCGTCCTTATCCACAAACAGATCCCTCTTTTTCTTGTTCGAATTTAATGATTGCTCTACGTTCTGCTTGGGTGCTTTTCCTAAGCTGTCGCTTTCTCCCGCTTTTGTAGAATCTGCGCCGCCGTTCGGGAATGATAAACTTCCAAACGCAAAGAAAAATATTATTATTTTTATTGTTTTCATTTTACCCCTCACAGAAATAGGACAAATGATATGCCACTTTATTTCATGGTAAGAGAACGCGTTTAAAGTGTATAATCAAACATTGTAGGAGAGAATAGTCGAATTAGGCAATACCAATGCGACTCTTTAGTCGGATTTACTTTTCTTCTATGAACAGAGCGATTTATTCTGTCTTTTTTATTAGGATATTCAAATCTTCCCGAGAAGATACGCCTTCCGTTTATTTTCCGGAAATTTTTCAATAGCGTAGCGAAGCATTGTTCTCGGCATTTGTTTGTAATGCGCTTTAAGAAAATTCTCTTCGACGGAAAGATTTCTTTTTCCTATTTCCCTCAGCATCCAGCCGCATGCCTTATGGATCAAGTCATGTCTGTCGTTTAGAAGAACGCGGCAGATATCCGTGGTCGTATCAAATCTGTTTTCCCTTATAAAACGCAGGGTGGAAATAACTGATATTCTTTTCTTCCATAGATCATCGGAAGAGGCTAATTCGTATAAGAGTGATTTATCCCTGTCAAGAAGATAATCTCCTACAATATTAGGCGCAGAAAGATCCACGAGGTCCCAGTTATTAATTCGTTTCGTGTTTTTAATATAATATTTGAAGATGCTTTTTCTTTCAGCTTCATCCCCTTTAGAGTATTTATGTACAAGGAGAAGCAGCGCTGTAAGCCGTTCTTCATGAAATTCCGAATTCAGCAGTACGCCTATTTCAGAAAATGGGGTACTAGAATTTTCCTTTACTATTTTCCTTACTACCGGTACCTTTATGCCGAGAAATTTATCTCCTGAGCCGTATTGACCCGGCCCGGTTTTAAAGAATCGGCTAAGTATCTTAGCTTTTTCGTCATCCGCATTTTTTATAAGTGATTTTTTTATTTCGGTTAAAGGCATTATCTTTCTCTAGGTCTTGAAATTTTGTTGGACGAATACGGCGCGCTTGTACAAGCCGTGTAATTATTTTTACACGGTTAATATAGTCCCCCGTCACAAGGTAATAACGATTGTTTTATTAGTTTCAAAAATAACAACAACCAGAATTACAATAAATACGGGAGATGAGATATGAAAAAAATTTTGAGCATTGCTGCCGCTTTTTCGTTACTGTTCTTTTTCAACGGATTTGCTTCGGTTCATTCTGTAGCCGGCAGCGGAATAAAAACCAATAAGAGCCTGTCGCATTCTGCAAAAGAAGCAAGGTTCTTTACTGCTAAACTTTCAGGCAAAGAGGTAGTACCGCCGGTTAAAACTAAGGGCTACGGCGAAGCAACTTTTGAATTCAGCAAAGACGGCAAAAAACTTTATTACAAACTTGTTGTTCACCATGTTGATTCGGTGATAATGGCTCATATTCATCATGCTTCCGCGGGTAACGACGGCCCCATCGCTGTTTGGCTTTATAAAGGAAAGCCGACCGGCATGGTAAACGGCGTTCTTTCAAAAGGCACCATAACCGCAAAACAGGTTAATATAAAAGATCTGCGCAAATGGATGGAAAGCGGTGATACGTATGTGCTTGTTCATACAAAAGCACATCCAAATGGGGAAATAAGAGGACAGATAAAAAAGAAGTAAAGGAACTTTTTTATTATCTTATAAGTCAAATAAGCAATTCAAAAAGCCGCCGGAGGGCTTAAGGTGTTGGTGGTAAGTTGTGTCAGACTATCCAATTATAAACATCTCCCTCACGGCGGTTCTTTTTAAACCGCCGCGCGGAAGATTCTTTAGTTAAAATCCTCTTACTGTTTGCCCGTAATCTTTAAAATCCAGTCTCCCATAATCTTCAAAGCCTTAGGTGAGAATGTCTCCTCTATTTTCGGATATTCTGAAGGCGCTCCCGTCTTGGCCGTCTGAAACAAATGGTTTAATCCGGGAATCTCTATCGTTTCAAAATTCTTATTGCCTCCTAACTCCAGAGCTTTCTTTATAGCACTTAAATCCTGCTCGGGCGGCACCTGAAGATCAAGCGAACCATCTAGTGCGAGTACGGGACATTTAACTTTTTCCAGTGCGGGAACCGGATCATACGCAATGAAGAAACGGAACCACGGACTCATCAGCACCCTTATCTGTCTTTTATTGAATTCATCCTTATCTCCGATCTCTTTCTTCTTCTTTTCGCTTAATGAAGAATAAAAATCGTTCAATATTTTTGTGAGCTTCTCTGTTGCCGCGGCGCTGTCCTTTTCGGTTCTTATAACGTCGTAAAGCTTCGCGTTCAGATCGGCGCTTTTTTCAGCTTCTTCCTTGCTTTCGCCCGATGCTTCGCTTATCAATTTTGTCTGAAGATACAGCAGCTTGTATCCCGGCAGTCCCGGACCCGCAAGCAGCACTATAAATGCCACATCATTAGTCTCGGCGGCTACCATCGGAGCTATCATTCCTCCTTCGCTGTGTCCTATAAGTCCGATTTCTTTTGGATTTATTTCCTCCCTCGATTTAAGGAACTCTACTCCGGCCATAACATCGCCCGCAAAATCTTTACTCGTAGATGCGCCGAAATCTCCTGTCGATCCGCCGATGCCTCTGTCGTCAACTCTCAATACTGCTATGCCGAGCCTTGTCAAATAGTCCGCTATCACCAGAAAAGGCTTATGACCGAATAACTCTTCGTCCCTGTTCTGTCTGCCCGATCCGGTTATAAGAAGTACAGCGGGAAACGGTCCGTTGCCTTCTGGCACTGTAAGAGTTCCCGCTAGTTTAATTCCGGCAGCTTTGTTTGGATAAGTAACTTCTTCCGACTTGTAAGGGAACGGCGGCTTAGGCTCCTGCGGCCTTTTTAATTCTTCAACCTTGTCTGTCTTCTTAAGCTCAAGCGGAAAAGACCTCCCGCCCTGATGCCACTCCCCCTTTATTACCGGGCTATCGCTCTGAAGCTCCCCCTCATAATAACCGCCGATAGCGGTAACCTGAAAATTGACTTTTTTTCCGCTTAATGTTACGCTGCTTACCGCAATCCCGGCAACTCCCTGGTCGGGACTGTCCATCTTCGCCGAGAACTTTCCGTCATCGCTTTTTTCTATGTGAAAAACTATTCTCAGCTTTACCGTTGATACGCTTAACGTTCCTTCCCATATTCCCGCTAGTTCCTGCCCGCCTTCGCTGCGCATAGAAAACGCTGCGGCGCTGTAATTAGGGAACAGCATAAACGGTAAAATTATAATGAATACATATTTAAATATTTTGTTGAAGCTCATCGGTTCCTCCCCGTCAGATTATTGGAATTAACAAATATACCCTCAATTGATTTGATTGGATGAATGAAATACCAGCTCTTCTCACCTGATTAATTTTTAACAACTGTTATTATACTTTAAAAAGAATCCATTCGCCAGATAATTTTTCCGCTGTCAAAGTACGATACAGACAAGCTTCATTAATAACCTAAATATTGATAAGACCGGCATGAGTTAAATTTCTTGTCAATTATTCCTAACTTTGAAATGCAAGAATTAATTCTTCTCTTTCACTTAAACAAACTAAGGGGCTTTAATGAAAGCTAATATTACACGCCTGCTTATTCTGTTATTATTTTTAGTTACAGTTCGCGCTTCGGCGCAGGAAGAAATTCGTAATAAGGGTGTATTTGAACAGCCAAAGAACGAATTTTACCAGGAAATACTCAACAGCATTAAAGAATTCAATAAACCGGAAGCAAAGGAACATAAAGTCTTCAAAATGGATTTTACCGGCCTTGATCTTCCTAAAACTGTTGACGAATTTAAATCTTACTGGTATAACCCTCCGGTATCTCAGGGTAATACCGGAACATGCTGGGACTTCTCAACCACTTCATTCTTCGAATCTGAAGTTTACCGCATCCATCATAAAAAATTAAAGCTCTCCGAAATGTACACCGCTTACTGGGAGTACGTTGAAAAAGCTAAAAGGTTTGTTGAAGAAAGAGGCAATTCGGTTTTCGGCGAAGGCTCAGAAGCTAACGCCGTTCCCAGAATATGGAAGAAGTACGGGATAGTTCCCGAGTCGGATTACACCGGACTGCTGCCCGGCCAGAAATTCCATGATCACAGCAGGATGTTCGCAGAGATGAACGGCTATCTTCAAAACGTAAAGAATACTAACGACTGGGATGAGGATGCCGTTGTCGCTACAATAAAAGCAATACTCAACCACTATCTCGGCGTTCCGCCTTCAAAAGTATCTGTTGACGGAAAAGAATATACGCCTAAAGAATTTCTCAAACAGGTTGTGAATTTAAATCTTGACGATTACGTCGACGTTATGTCCCTGATGCAGTTCCCTTACTGGGAGAAAGCAGAATATCCGGTTTCCGACAACTGGTGGCACAGCAAAGAATATTACAATGTTCCGCTGGACGCCTTTATGGATATAATCAAGAACGCGGTAAGAAACGGTTACACCTTAGCTATCGGCGGCGATGTTTCGGAACCGGGCTATGACTCGCATGAGCAGGTGGCGATGGTTCCTACTTTCGATATTCCGTCTCAGTATATTGATCAGTACGCCAGACAGTTCCGCTTCAGCAATCATACAACAACCGATGACCACGGCATACACCTTGTCGGCTACGAGCATAAAGACGGAAAGGACTGGTTCCTTATAAAAGATTCGGGCTCCGGCTCTAGAAACGGAAAAAATAAAGGCTACTACTTCTATCAGGAAGATTACGTTAAATTGAAGATAATGGACTTCATGGTAAACAAGAACGCTCTCGGAGATATCATGAAGAAATTTAAAGATTAATTTTTTTTCTTAAACGGAACCGCCTTTTAATCCGGAGGATGTTTCTCAGCCGGCTTATAAGGAGGTTCCTCTTATTTTTTTACCGTCCGGATCTTCAAACTGTATAAACTCAACCGGAGCGCCGTTCTCTAATACGAAAGCTGCCGTAACTCCTTCAGATGGGGAATTGGGGTTTATAATCACCTCTCGTCCCTTTAGCTCAGCTTCAATGTCGTCGGTTTCAAACGCCACATGCGGAACTGTCTTTACTATCTCCGGCAGCGGCGAGTCCTTTTCGAACCTCATCCATTCGACGCCGAACTCACTCTCCTCGTAACCGGAAACGTAAACTTTGAATCTTTCAAGGTATCTTTCTTTGGGTCTGACTGATAGGGTTGGAATGCCGAGATGATGGTATTTTCTAATATTAATGTTACCGTAATTCTTTAATATTATTGCATGCGGTCTTTAAAATAGGTGTAAGTCTACGGCCCATTGATCTATACGAAAATAAAAGCAGGGCCCCGTGAACGGATTCTCTCTCATTGGATGGTGGCTATGTCATCGCAACAAAAACCCGCAGAGCCCTGCTTTTAAAATTTTCTTCCGGAATCCGGTAAATATCTTATTTAACCACGTTGTACTGTATTGTCAATTCAATGGTTAGGCGAATATTTTGCAAGAAATATTTTCTTGTTTGTATTATTTTAATATTTAGTATTCTTTTTATCAATTTTAATACTACCGCTCTACTATCATCCTCGGCGGCGTATTACCTTCCGCAAAATCGTCGCCGCTGTAAAATTCCGGTCTTGTATTATATCTTCCCTCGCAGTATACCGCGTAACTGTAAACCCCGCTAACCGCTGTATCCCTTATCTGCACCTCTGCTTCGGCAAAATCATGCAGGGGAATCATAAATGATGTTTTATCCTCAAATATTTCCGTCCTCGGGAATAAAAGCTTTATGTCGGGATAATCGTAAGACCGGAATTTTACAATGTCTCCCGGCTTAACTATTATGCTCGGTGGAACTACGTAAGGAGTGCAGCGTTTGTTTATAATTCTGACAAAATGTTCGGCCATGTTTGGTTCCTCCATATTTATTTTTTCCTTTGTGTAAATGATCTGCCGTAGCGCTGGCAGTTGATCAATCTTTTACTCCGCCCTTTATTCTCATTAAAATATTTGTATACCGTCCATCACTTCGAAGATTTTTTAAGCCTGGATAACTTTCTATTTTTACTATCGAATACCCCTCCTTCATCGCCATCGAAAGCCATCTGAGAGCTTCAGGCCTGTTACCAAGTTGTTCGTATGTATCCGCTATTGTAAATGCCTCATCCATATTTATATTTTTTAATGCGGTTACTCTCTTAAGGAAATCATTAGCAACTTTCTTATTCCCGAGCTTGGTATAATCACCGGCAAGACTGCTGAGCACTTCCGGATCTGCCGGATTTACCTTAAGCTTCTGTTCGGCAAGATCTATTGCCTTCTGATATACCGCGGCCGATTTGCTTCTTCCGTCTTTTGACCAGTAGAGGCTTTCCGCAAGCCCTTCCCATACCCTGTAGTCGCCGGATGAAATATCAAGAGCCTTTTCGTACATTGCCGAGGCCGAGTCGTATTTCCCTTTATAGAAATATAGTGTTCCGAGCTGTGCGTACGCAATGTAATTTTTCTTTATCCCGAGACTTTGCTTAAAGGCTATTATCGCATCATCCCATCTTTCGAGTTCGAAATAACAAGCCCCCCTGTTGTTGTACCCGTTTGTGTTGGCCGGATTTATCTCTGTTACTTTTCTGAATTGTTCGGCGGCTTCTTCGTACTTTGTATCATAGAAATAAAATACGCCGAGAGCGCTGTAATTTCCCCAGTACATAGGTCTGAGCCTTATCGCTTCTTTATAAGCCGCCTCGGCAGGTTCCGGCTTACCCATCCGCTTGTAGCTGTTCGCCAGCCCTCTGAATGCTTCATGACTGTAAGGATCAAGTTTAAGAGCCTGCTTAAAGTCTTTAACCGCCTGTTCGTTGTCGCCTGTCCCGGCGTCTATTATTCCCAGCGTAACGTAAACGGGTGAGAGATTATTATTTAATCTTAATGCTCTGTTACAGTAAAGTTTCGCGGAAACGGTGTATTGAATATCGTTTGTCAGGTCATATTTCTTCCAGTAGGCTTCCCCCAGGGCAGCATACGCAAGCGCGTAATTATCGTCTAGTTCTATCGCTTTTTTAAATAGAGCAATCGCTGTATCTATGTTTTCCTGCATATCGTAATTCTGAAGATATCCGCGTCCCTCTAAATAAAGACGGTACGAATCCGATACCGTAGTTCCTCCGGCGGCAAGCAGTCTCCTCGTATCGGGGCGAAGCTCTATATTCAGCATGTGTATCACTTCCGCTATTACGGAGTCCTGAATTATTCTGGTGCTGCGGTCGGTGAATGTGAACACCCCCGAACGCAGCTGTCTTAATGTTTTGGCATTAACTAGATTAATTGTAAGCCGGCACTCCGAACCTATGTGCTGAAAGCTTCCGGTAAGCACCAGGGGAACGCCGAAGTTCTTCCACGCCTCTCCTGCGCTGGCGATCTTCATCTGCCTTATCTCTGATGCCGGCAGAACCCACAGCGCTTGATGAAAAGGCTCAAGCTGGGTTAGTTTGCTGGTTAGCGTTTCTACTAATCCGTCGCAGAAAGCCTTGTTTGACGAGTCCCCGCTTACAATGTTGAAAGGAAGGACGGCTATATGTTTTTCCTCAAGTATGGAATTGCCGTCAAATAATTCAGCCAGGTGCTGACGTAAAGACGGAATAGTGATTATTACAACTGCAAGAAACAACGCCGCAGCTAATGAGGGAAATATTTTTTTTATCCGCCGCTTTACATGAACGTTTTTAACCTTACGCAGCTTTACGACGTCTGAAATATTTTCCCGAAATTGCATTAATTCGTTTCCAAGCTCTTCAACCGAAAGAAATCTATCTTCGATATTCTTGCTAAGACACTTATGAATTATCCTCTCCAGTTCGCGCGGCACAAGAGAATTTATGTTACTAAGAGGCTCCGGCTCTTCGTTAAATATTGAATAAATTACCGCCTGCTCGTAATCTCCGGGAAATGGCAGCCTACCGGAGAGCATTTCGTACATAATTACCCCAAGCGACCAGATATCGGTTCGCAAATCCACTTCTTCTCCTTTAGCCTGTTCGGGCGACATATAAGCTGCCGTACCGAGCGTGCTTCCTGTCTTTGTAAGTCGTGAGATTCCCGAAAGCTTCGCCAGTCCGAAATCGAGTATCTTAACTGTCCCTTCGGAATTAATAATTATATTTGAAGGCTTAATATCCCGGTGTATAATGCCCTGCTTATGAGCGCATCCGAGTCCGTTTACAATTTGAAGGGAGATATTTATCATTTCTCGCAAGTTCAGGGGCGAATTGCCTATCTTATTTTTCAGAGTTTCGCCGCTATAGTATGCCATGCAGATGAAGAGCTGACCGTCCGGAGCCTGATTTACCTCGTGAATATTGCATATATTTATATTGTCTAATGTTGATGCAGCCTGAGCTTCATGCAGAAACCGCTCTCTTGCTTCGGGATCCTGTGTAAATTCTTTGGGTAGAAATTTTAAGGCGACAGCCCTTTTTAATTTTATGTCCTCTGCCTTATAAACCACCCCCATTCCTCCCCGGCCCAGTTCTTCCAGAATTTTGTAATGCAGGATGGTTTTTCCGATCATCTTTAAAACTCCCGAAGTTTTATTATTACGGCGGAGGCTAAACAGCGGCCGGTTTCGAGTGTTAAACGATCTTTTCAGCGCTTTTATTAATATGCATCGCGCTTGCGCATAGCTGTATCGACAGATGATTTATTGCTTGAACTCTCCCTTCAAGCCGTAATGAGATGAAGTTACAATTAGGAGGTTGAAACTGCTTTTGTTAAAACTTAAGACTTATTTTCTTTAATATCAACATGTTAGATTGTATTCGCATTTTATCTTTACTCCGGTTGATGTCATTCGAAATGCTTTACTTTCTGCCATATCTCACCATAACCGTATTTAAGTCCGCGGCAAATGTAAATCGGAAGATTATTCTCATATGGCATGGCGTATTTTGAATTTACCTCCGCAGCTTCTAAAACCGAATCACAGGATTTCAGATGATCCTGCTTCCTTCCGCCGACCACAATTATTAAATTCTTTGAAGTATCGCCGTATCCCCAAATCCAGTAGTTGTTGTGCCCCGATATTACGGGCGGAAGCGCATAATCGGCAGAATAAAACTCAATCGCTCCGGCCTCGCCGTAATTCTGCGCGTATATAACCGCCTTCTTCTGATCTGACGGCGATAGCGATGTATATACTTTTGAGACTGTTTTCGCCATCGTCTTCCATCCGAACATGTCTGCGTAAAACTGCGGTAGCCGCGTAAGTTTTTTGTTTTCCGGACTGCTCGGCTTGATGCCGAGAACTCTTGAGTAATTTATATATGTCTGTACCGGAAGTATGGGCAGAGCAAGAGGCGCTAATAATATTCCGCTTATAATTATTAACGCCGGGAAAGCGTATTTAAGCCATACGAAGTGACGCCTCTTAAAAATCTTTTCCAGGAATGTCCCTCCGCCGGCAAACAGCATCGGGTAAGCGGGCGAAAGGTATTCCGCTTTACTGTGGCCGTT
>JBJKTB010000511.1:0-4634 GCA_046703345.1 Ignavibacteriaceae bacterium | reverse complement strand
CCGATGCTTGTATCTTCATATATCTTCGCGCCGATTTTAATCATAGAATTTTCACCGATGAAAGCCGGGCCTTCTATAACGGCGTTAGGATAAATTACCGCGTTACGGCCAATATAAACAGGGCCTTCTTCGGCGTCGATAACCACTCCGGGTTTTACTTTAGCGCCTTCGCCTAAATAAATATTGCCGGAATTTATCAGATGCGCGCCGTCGTAAACTTTTCCGTTCAACAGTTTGCCTTTTAGTCCCGAGGTAAGAATATTAAAGTCCTTAACTATCTGGTCACCGTTTTGGGAAATAAGGTCCCAAGGATAATTAATGGTTTTCAGGTCGGTTTGTTTTTTTATAAGGTCGTTGAAATCGGAAAGAGAGAACAGGTCGCCCAGCTGATGTTTTAAAGAATCCAGCTTTGTGCCGCTTACTTTCGCGGCGATTATCGTATCGCCGTTCACATACAATGTATCGGGGCCGTCAAGAGAAATCTTCTCCTTGACTTCGGAACCGACAATCACTCTTCCGTTTATGAAGAGGCAACTCTGACCTTTCAGCTCGGTGACGTCGAGAGAAGGGTTCTGCTGTTTTACCGTATCGTGAAGGTAAGCCCTGCAGTGCAGAGAAACCGGAATATCGGGGAAGGTAAGCATTACTTTTTCGCGGAGTGTAAGTATGCCGCAGCGCAGATCGTATGTAGGCCTAAAGTAGACAAGGGGAAGGAGACGGGAATAGTACAGACCTTCGAAAATACAGATACTATCAACCATATTAGCTCTCCCTGAAAGATTGGTTGCGAGTTAGTGAATTATTTATTTTTTGAGCGAGCTCTTATTCGAAATTCACTACAAGTATCGGTAACAAAGAAATAATTTTATCCGGACAACTATAAGGAAGAAAATTATTTTCCGTTCGATCCATACAATATTAAGAACACAGTAAAAATTTTGACTTAAACGGATTCTATAGAGCCCAATATAATTCTATTCTTTTAAAGAATTAAGTGTTTAATTAAATTAATTATAATTCTTGCTATTCTCCCGAAATGTATTCGCAGCCCTGAGGTATTTCCGGCTTAACCAGCAGAACGTCTTCTTTCAGAAGAGCTACCTTGCCCGGCTCCATTCCTTTTTTCTTTACAACGTACTTCTTAAACGCGAACGATACGGGAGCCAGACCCGAAGTTTTCGCTTTGCTGTGGTAAGCCGCAAGAGCGGCCGCTTTTTTCAAAATATTTTTCGGTACGGCTTCCTTTGAATTTTCTACTCTAAGCACAACGTGCGAGCCGGGAACGCTCCTCGCGTGAAACCAGTAATCGTTCTGCTTGGCAAACCTGGTTGTAAGAAGATCATTGTTGGCGCTGTCTTTGCCGACGTACACGTTGTACCTGCCGTCTATTAGGTAATGCCTGAATTTTGCCGACAGATCCTCTTTTTTCTGCTGCTGCTCTTCGTCTTTAATCTTTAACTCTTTCATTATTTTATTATACTCTTCCATTGTTTCGTTTGTTTTAAGCCTGCTCTCGATGCTTTTCAGCCGTTCGTACTGCGTCTTCAGGTCGATCAGAAGCTTAGCCGATTTTTCCTGCCTGATCCTTTCGTCCCTGCTCTTCTCGAAATACCTGTCGACGTTCTTCTTCGGAGAAAGTGAAGGATCCAGTTTAATTTTAATTTCTTTGCCGCTATCATAAATGTCGTTTATTAAGGCCTCGGCCGCGCCGGATTTTACGGAACCGATATTTATTAAAAGCAGATTCGCCAGTTTCCTGTATTCTTCTTCTCTGCTTCCTCTTTCTATTACACCGCTAATCTCGTTTAATTTCGAGGTTACTTTTCTAAGCTCGCGTTCAAGATGACGGGTGATTTTTTTTAATTTGGAGTTCAGCTGGTCGGAATAATATTTCCTTCCCAAATAATAATTAACGGCTTCAAAAATATTTTCGAATCCGGCCTTCTCCATTCCGCTGAATATTTTCATTGAAGCCGTCCCAAGCCTGTATTCGCCGGAGGCTTTATCGAGGAATACGGCAGGCGCGCCGGATTTTATTTCTTTTAAAACAGATATGAGAGAAAAAATAATATCTTCCGTATTAACAGAGTCTGTTCTTGATTTTACTTCCGCTATTATGTCTTTGCCTACAAAAGGATAATTCTTCTTTAAAATAAAATACGGATCATCAGTACCGGATAACTCAAATTGAGGAAGATTAAAATGATCAATAAATTCGGCTTCGGCCATTTCCGCTGCAAACTCTTCGGATATGTCTTCGTCCGGAGTCTTAAAATATTCAACCGTGCCGTCTTTTCTGATGAGGGTAGCGTTGGTGAACCTTCCTCTTACTGCAAAAAATATCGCAGCCGAATCGAGAATAATCTTTATAACCCTGTCGCGGTTTGATGTCATGATGCCGGATATTTTTGCAGGCAGGCAGTCGTCAAAAAAGCTTATAGAATTTTTTTTAGCTCTGTGAAACTCATCTCTTACGGTAAAATAAGGAAGTCCTGGATTAACGCATATTTCAATAAATATTTCCTCCGCGCCGTTCTTGCAATGCAGAATTATTTTTTCTTTTTCCTGCGAAAATATTTCTGTAATTGTAAAGCCATTCAGATCAGCGGAAGCTTCAACGGAAATCCGGTTTAATATGAAGTAATTTTTAATCATGACGATAATTTAAAAATTAAATCCCCCATAATCCCGGCGGGGGAGTAAGGGGGATCTAATTTCATAAAATTATTTATAAACAGTTTAATCCTCGGTCGCTCGTCTTAGTTTCTTTAAGAACAGAACAACCAATCCTGCCGAAATAAGCGATGTAATAAGCAGGAACAGGAAGAACTGCCATAACTGCCAGTCCTGATAGAACTGACCGATAAATCCTGCCAGGTAGCTTCCCACGGCGCTGGCGACGAACCAGCCGCCCATCATAAGGCCTTTCATACGGGGAGGAGCAACCTTTGATACGAATGAAAGTCCCATCGGACTGAGGAACAGCTCCGCAATTGTCATTACGAAGTAAGTGGAGATCAGCCAGTACGGAGTTACGTGCGAAAAGGTAGCGCCCGGATTCGCGTCTACTTTTGGAAGTCCGTACGACGCGAAGATCATTATCAAATACGCGACGGCTGTGATAACCATTGCCAGTCCCATCTTGCCCGGAGTTGACGGCTCTTTCTTTCTTTTATTGAGCCAGGCGAAAAATCCCACGATGATCGGAGTGAGGAAAACTATAAACATCGGGTTGAATGTCTGGAAGAGTTCGGGAGCGATGCCGTTCGAAGCGGGGAGAGTCGTCAATTTATAAACAACTATAATCAGCGCCGCCACTACAGCAACCCCAGACCAGGTTTTTAGTTTCTTCGTAGTTTTCTTGTTGAATATTCCGGCTATGCCAAGTACTATGGCAATAAGAGAGAAAAGTCCGAGCGGATCGAACAAAAGATAAGTTACCGGACCAACGCTTGATACGGTATAATTTTTAGCAAAGAGGGTAAGCGTAAATCCGTTCTGGTAGTAGATCATCCAGAAGAAAATAACTATAGCGAATATAGTAAACAGCGCGATGATCCTGTCTTTCTCCTGCTGCTTGGTAAGCACTATGTCTCGGTGCTCGTTGCCTTTATCTTTTGAGCGATAGTCGGCCATCTTATAATGTTTCTTAAACACCGTAAACACTACGATTGACAGAAGCATTCCGATTGCGGCAAGACCGAAAGCGGCATTGTAGCCTTCGGCCAGGGTGGCGTGAAAATGATTCATCACAAAATCTTTTATTCCGTCTGCGCCGAACGGAGCGAAGAAAGCGCCGACGTTGATACCCATATAGAAAATGTTGTACGCAGCGTCTTTAAGCGAGCCGTTTGCGTGAGAGTTAAGGTTTCCGACGAGAACCGAGATGTTAGCCTTGAAGAGCCCGTTTCCTATAACAACTACGACAAGCGCAAGGTATAAAAACGAAGCTTCTTTTGTCGGCACCGCCATAAGCGCGTAACCGACCGCCAGAGTAAGCGCTCCCATAATAATTGTTTTGCTGTAACCGAAAACGTTATCGGCAAGCCATCCGCCGATAAGAGGAGTAAAATAAACTCCGCCGAGAAATAAGCCGTAAACCTGGCCGGTAGTCGCGTCCGACCAGTGAAAATTTTCGCTTAGATAGAGTACGAAAATGGAAAGCATTGTATAGAACCCGAATCGTTCCCACATCTCGGTGAAGAACAAGACGTACAAACCTTTTGGGTGATCTTTGAACATTATGTTACCTCAATTTTTTTTGATAATTGATGAGTATTTTCGACATTCGGGCAAGCCTGTTAATAAGGGTTTTCAAATTGTTCAGTGGCAGTAGTCGTTAGCATAATTGGCGCAAATATAGGTTATTTTTATTTTTTTTCATAATAAGGAATATTTTAAAAATGACTGCGGACAAACGACAGCGTTGTGAAAGCTTATAAGTTGTTTAAGAAAGCGGCATTTGATATATTTGGGCCGATGAAAAACATTCTTCATAAGCCGCTAATTAAGAAGCTTCTCATCGCTTCCATAGCCTTTATAGTATTCGTTGTTCTGATGAATAACGTGATAATGCCGTGGTATGTCAGCTCTCCGGAGAAGAAGGTTCCCAAAGTGGTCGGAATGCAGGAAGC
>JBJKTB010000510.1:0-5563 GCA_046703345.1 Ignavibacteriaceae bacterium | reverse complement strand
TGAAATAGCATTTATTACTGCGTGTCCCGCCGCGTTATTGTCGCGTAATACCGTATTAAATCCAGTGCCTATAACTTTATCTCCATAGACAACTATAGCAGAGACCGGTAAATCTTTAGCGGCGCTGGCCTGCTGAGCAAGCTGGACAAGTTCGTCCTGATAAGTATTACTTATTTCATGACCCGTCGAGATCCTAAAAAATTGAGACTTGAAAATAAATACGATCAGCAGCATTATGATTGAAAAGATGAAGAAAAAGTTAAACAATTTGCCCATGGCATTATCCGCTTATTGTTTATGATGTAATATAATTATTGATACCTAATAACGATAACGTAACTTTAAGATATCGATTTACCGCACTGTAATTATCGAAAAACGCGGAGAAAATTCAAGTATTTTATTTAACATCAAGTATTATCGCTAATTACGGCCCCAATAAAAACTTCGAATAAAATTTATTAAATTAACGGCGGAGATTTAACAGCAGGCAAATTCCTGAAAACCGAAGCGAATGTCCTTCAAGATAAAATAACAGATGAAAATTCCAGAAGCTAAAATAGAAGAGAAAAGATCCGCGGCAAATATAGTTGACGTTGTCTCGGAGTATATTCAGCTTAGGAAGAGGGGGAAAAACTATCTCGGCCTCTGTCCGTTTCACAACGAGAAGACTCCGTCGTTTACGGTAAGCGACGAGAAACAGATATTCCACTGCTTCGGATGCCACGCCGGCGGCAACGTTTACAAGTTTTTAATGGAGTATGAAAAAATATCTTTTGTGGAAGCCGTACAGGAACTTGCCCAGCGCACCGGCATCGCTCTGGAATACGACGAGGAAGCGGTAACCGAAAAACAGACCGAGCAGGAAATTCTGTACGATATAAATACCGAAGCCGCCCGCTACTTCTCGGATAATCTTCTTAACCATCAGGAAGGCGAAGTGGGAAGAAAATATTTTCTGGACAGGAAAATAAAACCTCAGACAATGCGCGCATTCGGTCTCGGCTATGCGCTTTCGGGATGGGATAACTTCATCAGCTTCGCTCAATCGAAAAAGATTGATCTTGAGAAAGCTTTGTCGCTCGGACTGATAGGCCAGAACAAAGACGGAAGACTGTACGATAAATTTTCGGGAAGGATAATCTTTCCGATATTTTCGCCTAACGGAAGAGTAGTAGCGTTCGCGGGGAGGATCCTCGATAAAAGGGAAGGCACTGCCAAATATCTAAACTCGCCCGAATCACTTGTTTATGTGAAAGGAAGAATTCTTTACGGCCTTTCGCACGCGAAGGATGAAATTCGAAAACTTGACCGGGCAATATTGGTTGAAGGATACATGGATCTTATTTCGCTTTACCAGAGCGGTATTAAGAACGTTGTGGCTGTTTCCGGAACCGCGTTAACCGACGATCAGGTTCAGCTTCTTTCCCGCTATACGAAAAATGTTGTTCTTCTTTTTGACGCCGATACCGCCGGCATAAAAGCATCGATGAGAAGCATTGAACTTCTGCTGAGACGAAACATGGAAATAAAAGTAGCGTCCCTTCCCGGCGGAGAGGACCCTGATTCATTCGTCAACAATTACGGCAGGGAGAAGTTCGAAGAGATTATACGTAAAGCCGACAACTTCCTCGAATATCAAACGGCTTATTACGAAGCGCAGGGCATGTTCGAGGATGCCGCGAAAACCGCCGAAGCGATTAGAGATCTTGTTAAGCCCGTAGCGCTAATTAATGACGAGCTTAAAAGAAGTCTTCTTTTAAAAACTATTGCCAAAAGATTTAACCTTCGGGAAAAGCTTCTCGAGGCCGAGCTTGGGAAGGCAATAGATGTAATGGGAAAGCAGGTTACTAACGAAGAAAGGATTAGAGACCGGGAGATCGCAAGAAAAGAAAATACCGCGGTTCAAGACGAGCCGAAAAAAGTTTCGCCGCTTGTCTACAGAATGGAGAGGGATATCATACGTCTTCTGCTTGAAGGGAACACGGAAATAATCGGATTCATCTTAGCGCACATATCCGCCGATGAATTTGCCGTTGAAGCGCACGCAAGGATTGCGGACATTGTTTACGAGGCCTACCAAGAAGGCGGCGAAGTTATCGCAAGCGCGCTAATTGAGAAGACCGGCGAAGAAGAGCTGCAGACTTACATACTTGAGATTACATTCGAAAAATATTCGATAAGCAAAAACTGGGAAACGATTTATCCGGGACAATCACACGAAATTATTTTAATGAAAATCGCCCAGGATACGGTAAGGAAATTCAAAACCGAACAGATAGATCTTAAAATAACTGAGAACACCAAGAAGATCGAGCAGTCGGCTAGCGAGGACGAACGGTTTGAACTTCTTAAAGCTGGAAGAGAACTCGAAAAAGAAAAACTTATTATCGCGCAGGAATTGAACGGGAATTAATTTTTTATAAAATGTATTCCGGAGATGCCGGTATACCGGAGCTTTGAGTGAATAATTACCGTCAGGCAAAAACTGGAAAATTGATGATTGAAATTCTGCCGGACAAATGCGACTTCTGCGGATGCTGCGTGGGGGTCTGCCCGGAAGACGCAATCGAATTAAAAGAAGCCGAGATATTTATAATCGATCATCTCTGCACAAACTGCGCGAAGTGTGTGTGGAGCTGTCCTATCGAAGTGATCAAGTTCAATAAAGAAGGAGTGTTGAGATAAAGGAATAAGGAAAAATCGTTCGCTTCGCTCACTCAAAATGGGCCGCTCGATTAATAAAATTTTGATAACGGCAATTTAACAATGCAGCAATTCAACAATACAAGACTTTTTTGAAAACTGATTATGACATAATTGTGGTCGGTGCGGGGCCGGCAGGTTCTATGGCCGCCAGATTCGCGGCCGAGCGCGGCGCGTCTGTATTAATTCTTGAAAAGGACCGTGATGTGGGATATCCTGTAAGATGCGGCGAAGCAGTCAGCAAAGCCGGCGTTGAGGAATTTATTTCTCCCGACGAGAAATGGATTGCGGCTCATATAACAAAATTCTCTTTAACATCACCTGACGGCACAGAAGTTATAATTGAATTCGGCGATGCCGGATATGTTCTTGAGAGAAGAATTTTCGATTATGAATTAGCTAAAACGGCGGCAAAGGCCGGAGCTGAAATTTTAACCCGCGCTTACGTAAACGGATTGATTCTGGATAACGGAAAAGTTGCGGGAGTAAAATATGAGTACCGCGGCGAGCAGAAAGAATTGCGCTCCAAAATTGTAATCGGCGCCGACGGCGTTGAGTCGAGAGTGGGAAGATGGGCCGGACTTGAAACATATGTCGATTTCAGAGATATGGAATGCTGCGCGCAGATTACGGCCTCCAACATAAATGTTGACGGCAATACTCTTTATTTTTATTTCGGGAAGAATGTGGCGCCGGGAGGATATTTCTGGGTTTTTCCTAAATGCGGCGGAGCGGCTAATGTAGGTCTGGGAGTAAGCGGCATGGTAGGTAAGAATAGATCGGCATTATCCTTCCTGAACGAATTCATGGATACGCGTTATCCGGACGCTCCCGTTCTTACTTCAATTGCGGGCGGAGTGCCAAGCACCGTTACTTTGCAAAAGATTTCCGCGCCGGGAATAATGCTCGTCGGCGACGCGGCCAGACAGGTTAATCCGTTAAGCGGCGGCGGAATTGCCAGCGGCATGATAGGCGGAAGCATCGCCGGCAGAATTGCGGCTGAAGCAGTTAAAATGAACAAGCCTGATCATATACTTTCATACGATAAAGCGTGGCGCGACAGGCTAGGTAAAAGGCATGAAATATTCGAAAGAATAAAAAACGGGATCTATAATTTCAGCGACGAAAAGTTTAACAGCATAGCTCATGCTTTCAACAAAGTCCCGCAAGAGAAAAGAACACTGGGAAAACTTTTTACGACGGCGCTTGTCAATCAGCCGTCGCTGCTGATTGACATAGCGAAAGTTTTTGTAGTCTGATTAATTTTCTCACGAGAAAAATTTAAACGCCATCTGAATAGCGATGCCGATAATCAGAACTGCGAGACTTGTCCTCAGTACCTTCGGTTTAAATCTGTAGCTCAAATTACTTCCTATCGCAACGCCAAGCAGAGAGCCTGCAACGGCATAAAATGTAATTAGAAAGTTTACCTGTCCCGCTATAACCTTGCCCACACTGGCAGAGAAGGAAGTTAAAAGTATAATCCCTAGCGTTGATCCGATCGTAATACGGGTCGGAATTTTGAGGACGGTTATCATAAGCGGCGCGAGTAGGAAAGCGCCCGGAGCGCCCACCATCCCGCCGAATGTTCCGACGAACATTGCTATTATAAATGCCAGCGGCTTATTGAACTTCACCTCGTCGGAATTTATCTGCTTATCATCGGAAGTATTTTTAGCCGTCATCAAAACCGCGCCTATAGCCGCCATAACGGCGAAGACCATTATAATGAATCTTCCCTGAACGTAATGAGATAAGATGGCTCCGAACAAAGCGGTTACTGTCATCGGTATGCCGATTGTATATAACAAACTCGGAGCGACGCTTCCCTTCTTTCTGTGAATAGCGGCGCCCAGCAGAGACGACGCAAAAACCTGAACGCTTGTTAGGCCAGAAATTGTTTTGATGTCGAGCGGATGAAGTCCGAATAGCTGCGGCAGGTATAGATAAGCCGGGATAAGGACTACGGCGCCGCCTAGTCCGAGTATCCCGGAAATTACCGATACCAGAAATCCGATTGAAAATATTATTGTAAACTCAAGCATGATTGTTACCTTGCAGCTTCATATCCGCTCATGAGCCAGCCGTAAGTTCCGCCTTCTAAGTTCATAACATTTGTAAATCCGCTGCGGGAGAGAAAGTGGCTTGCCTCAAGAGAACGGTTGCCGCTGGCGCATATGCACACAATACCTCTGCCTTCATTCCCCTTTAGCTCATCAACCCGGTGCGGAAGCTGACCAAGCGGAATATTTTTAACTCCGTCCACTGCGCCCATCATCAGTTCGAACGGCTCGCGGACATCAAGAAGAAGCAGATCGCGTTTCTGATTTATCATTGCGTAAAGCTCATCCGCGCTGATAGATTTAAACTCGCCTTTTTCCTGAATTACTCTTTTTGTCCCGCACTGAAGTGTTACTTTACCGCCTTCCGCCGAAGCTTCGGCAAAAGGAGGGAAAAATTCTTTAACAAATTCCACATATTCTTCCTTCGTCCTGTTTTCAAGGAAAGGATTTGTTTTAATTTCATCCTCGAGAAGCGAGTATTCGTTGCCTTCGTAATCGTGTCCGGGATAGATTTTCGTATCGCCGGGAAGAGCTAGAATTTTACCAAACAGGCTGTCGTACTGATCTTCGGAGTTTCCGCCCGGCAGATCGCTTCTGCCGGCCTGGCCTACTAAGAGCAGATCCCCGGTGAACAGAGCTTTGTCTGCCAAAATCGAAATATGATTATCGGTGTGGCCCGGAGTATGAAGAACTTTTAATTCACATGAACCGATTTTTATAGTGTCTCCGTCGCTTAAATATTTATCTATTTTAATATTCGCGTTAGCCTGCAGAATATCCTCGATGCCGAATTT
>JBJKTB010000509.1:0-7284 GCA_046703345.1 Ignavibacteriaceae bacterium | reverse complement strand
GTAAAGAAAAATTTGCCGACCTGCACTTTAACGAGAAAATTATACAATACGGACAGAATCTAACGGGGAGCAAAGTAAAGAATTCAAGCGCGAAAGTGATAAAGCTAACTTCGCTTTCAAAAGAAGTTATTGAACAAATCAACAATGATCCCGAAAATTATATTATCGATGCAGAAGGAATTATAGGCATACCCGGTGGAATAGACGCTCATGTACATTTTGATACTCCGGGTTACACGCAAAGAGAAGATTTTGCGCACGGGAGCATGTCGGCAGCCGCGGGAGGAATTACAACAGTTATAGACATGCCGTGCACCTCAATTCCCTCGGTAACATGCGGAAAGAACTTCGATATAAAAATGGACTCGGTAAAGGATATGCCTGTTGTAGACTACGCGTTCTTCGGCGGAATCAACGTCAATAAATTCGACCGATATGAAACTTCAATGGAGGAACTTGCCGAGAAAGGAGTAAGAGGCTTCAAGACCTATTTTATATCCGGGATGGAAAGCTACCCTCGCGTGAATAAATATCAGTTCATGAAGATAATTCTGAAGGCAAAAGAACTCGGTCTGCCTGTACTGCTTCACGCGGAAGATTACGAGCTGCTGAGCGGCCTGGAAAGCGAACTTAAAGGCAGCAAAGATGATTATCTCAGATACTGCAAATCTCGTCCCGCGCTGGGAGAAGTACTCGCGGTATCAGACGCTGTAAGGATAGCTGAGGCTTCGGAAGGAAATCTTCATATTGTGCATGTGGCATCGGCTGAGGCCGCCGATATATTAAACAAGGTACGGAATAAGGAATTAATAACGTACGAAACATGCCCCCATTATCTTTATTTCGCCGAAAAAGATTTCGCGCAAAAAGGCTCATCTTTAAAGACGGCGCCCGTTGTGAAAAGCGAAATCGACAAAGAGAAACTTTGGGAAAACATTATAAGCGGAGAGTGTTTATTCATCGCTTCAGATCATGCGCCATCTCCCAAATCGGAAAAGAACACCGGCTCTTTCATGAAGGATTACGGCGGAATACCGGGGACTCAAACACTCCTCCCCGTAATAATATCGGAAGGATTGAATAAGCGCGGACTGCCGCTTCGAAGGCTGATTGAGATTACATCTAAAAATCCGGCAAAGAGATACGGCTTATATCCTAGGAAAGGATCGCTTCAAATAGGATCGGATGCCGACATAACTTTGATTTCCAGGGAAAAGGAGTGGAAATTTGATTTAAGCATGCTGTTATCAAAGGGAGAGACCACGCCGTTTGATGGAGAGAATTTTAAAGGCAAAGTAATTATGACAATTTTGCGGGGAAGGATAATTTACCATGAATCGGCCGGAGTTACAGCGGATGAAGGTTACGGGGAGTATTTAAAATAAGACCGGTTAATCGAATAATTTATTTATAAGCATAAGCGCTGTGTTTGCCTGATGCCCCGCCGTAATCATTATGCGCGGAGCCATTAAAGAGCCTGAAGTTAAAGGGTCGCTCCGCCCGTCGCCGCAGACATAAATATTCTTTGAAAGCCTTTTAGTCTTTATTTCATTTGATGAAGAGTATCCCGCAACTCCGGAGGCGGCTATTAAGTATTTGTCATAAAATCTCCCGTCGGCGAAGGCCTTTACTATCATACTTTTGGATTTAACCGTATCGAAGGCTTCAATAACAACTGCGCATTCGGCGAATACCGTAAAAACATTTTTTCCCGTTATTCTTGCATTATGTTTTTCGATTATAGTAAAAGGGCTGATCGATTTAATAATGCTTTCAAGAGCGTCGGTTTTAAATTTGCCTACATCTTTAAGAGAATAATTCTGGCGGTTAAGATTTGACAATTCGACCTTATCGTAATCTGCGATTACCAGCCGGCCAACACCGGCTCTGGCAAGGGCCACGGCGGCGTTCGAGCCTAATCCGCCTATACCCGCGATGCCGATAACTGCTTTCTTTAATTTTTGATTAAGCGGATGATCGTTACGTGAAAAGATATCGCGGTAATTTCCGGCCGAAAGCTTTTTACGAGGCAAGGTCAGCCTCCTCCAAGCGGAAGGAAAAGCTTCACTTGGTCATTATCATTCAGCCCGGAGGACAGCCTTATCTCTTTCCCGTTTACGAAAGCTGAAACATACTTAGCATGCTCTTTACGAACGCCGAGCTTATCCAGCAGCAGTGATACGGAAGAACCGTCCTCTAATTCTACAGTTCCCTTCTTATCAATGCCATTCACATGCAGCGGACCGGCAAGCTCTACAGTTATCTTCATGATTAAATCAGATTATTTTATTTTATCGAAATCCAGCTTCAAGCCGTTAGTATGTTTACCGTAATGGACGGCCTGAATCTCGGCAAGAATGCTGACCGCGATCTCGGAAGGAGTCTCTCCGCCTAGATCAAGGCCTACAGGCGAATAAAGATTATTAAAATTCAGGCCGGGGCCGAAAGTTTTCTTTATCGAAGAAATACAATCGGCTACTTTTTTTCTCGATCCGATCATGCCGATGTAACGAAGCTGCGGATGATTCTTTACAAGATATTCGAGTACGTTAAGATCGTTGAGATGATTATAAGTAACAACAACTGCAAAGCCGTCAGAGTCAAGTTCAAGGCTGCCGGACAGCGGCAGACTGTTAAGGTCTACAACTGACTTAGAATTGAAGGCATCATCCGGCAGAGCGGCAACAACATCCTGCCTGTTATCGAAATAAGAGACATAATAACCGGATATCTTGGCAAGTCTCCCAAGCGCCAGCCCCACATGTCCCGCACCGAATATATACAAATTTCTGGCAGGTTTAAAAACTTCATAAAGCAGGGATACCTCACCGCCGCACAGGGCGTTAAGTCTTATCTTGCCGTCGCCGAGAACCTCGAACTTGTCTTCCATACCGCCGTCAAGAGATTCTTTTATAGTTATTGTTTCCGAATAAACTTTAAGTCCGGAAACGATAAGCTCCGCGCACTTACTGATTGAATAAAACTCAACGCCGCCTCCGCCCACGGTTCCGGCAATCCTTCCTTCCCTGCCGACAAGCATCTTAAAGCCGGTCTTGCCGGGAGTGCTTCCTTTCAGCGAGGTTATTGTAACAAGGACGCAAGGCTTGTTCTCTTCGATCATCTTACCGAGCGCGCGGATAACTTCTATCATAGCAAACCGACCTCTTTATTAAACTCGATAATCATCTCGTCAATTTTGGGCATAAGCGACTGGACTTTCTCCCAATAGCCGGGATAATCGTACCACTGCTCGTTAAGCTCTTTCAGCTCTCTATTCTGCTGTTCGATCCAGGTAAAATACTTTAGATTATGAATTCGCCTCTTATCGTAATAATTAAGCTCAAGCATTGAGGAAATGTTAGTGCCGAGAAGGTTTTTATTGAACACTCGAACAGCATCATCGTGAGTGAACTTGCCGTGTTTTTCATTAAGCTCCGCAAGCCTGGATCCGTACAGGTCCATTGAATCAGTAAGCACAGTAAAGACCACATCGTCTTCCGTAAGTTCGTAATACTTGGCAAATTTTATGGCAGAAAGAATATTAGCAACCCCCGATATACCTAGATAATCCAGTTTGGAGACTACATCGCCGTCGATACCGGCAGCTGTAAGATACTCTCTTCCCTCTTCTTCGTTGAAAAGACGTATAAGCTCAACGCAGTCGTTGTCGTCAACGGCGATCACCATATCGGTATTTCTCACATTATGAATCCACGGAATATGCTTATCGCCTATGCCTTCGATTCTATGGCCGCCGTAGCCGTTATAAAGAAGAGTGGGGCACTGCAGGGCTTCGGAAGCGGCTATCTTCATTCCCGGATAATTTTTCTTAAGATAGTCTCCGGCGGCGATAGTTCCGCCCGAACCGGTAGCTGAAATATAGCCGGCCAATCGTCCTTTGCCTTTCAATTCTTTCTCGAACACCTCGGAAATAGCGTCGCCGGTAACCTCATAATGCCAAAGGTAATTTCCGAACTCCTCAAACTGGTTAAAGATCTTCACGTCTTTTCTCTTAGCTTTAAGTTCCCAGCATTTGTCGAATATTTCTTTAACATTGCTTTCGCAGCCAGGAGTAGCGATAACCTCGCCGGCAAGACTTCTCAGCCATTCAAACCTTTCGCTGCTCATTTCTTCGGGAAGAATGGCGATAGACTGGCAGCCGAGCAGAGCGGAATTAAAGGCGCCGCCTCTGCAGTAATTGCCTGTAGAAGGCCATACGGCTTTCTGCCAGGTAGAATCGAAATTGCCGGACACGAGCGCCGGAGCCAGGCATCCGTAGGTGGCGCCGACTTTGTGAGCGCCCGTGGGGAACCATTTACCCACCAACGCAATTATCTTAGCGTCAACTCCGGTAAGCGCCTTGGGGAGCGTAATGTAATTTATGCCGTTAAAACCTCCGCCGAATCCTTTGGGTTCGTTTTTCCATGTAATTCGAAAAAGATTGAGAGGAGTAACATCCCAGAGGCCGACATTCTTGAGCCGCTGTACGATATAATCGGGAATCTTCGAAGGATGTTTCATCTGTTCGAAAGTAGGGTAAACAATATTTTTTTCGATGCATCTTTCAATATTATTCTTACGCGCCTGCTCGTTAATTTTCAGATCAATCATATTTTATCCTTTATAATGGATCGTTAAAATTCTTTGAGAAAGCAAACGCCCTCTCAAGGTCTTCTTTATTGTCAATGTCGAAGCATATACCTATATCATCGACAAGACAGAGTTCCTGTTTATAGCATTTAAGAACATCCCTAAGAATTCCGGTTTCATCAGAGGTGATTATCCCCTGGCGCACAGAATTGCTTACGAGTACCGGATGTCCTTTCTTAGTTCTCGGCTCAGCTTGGGCTCCGGTACCATCGATAACCGCAGCCGGAATGACGACTTCGTTATCATGTTTATTGCCGAAGCACTGAATAATGTCCGAGTATGTTGAAGCTTTAACGAAGGGCATATCGCCGGGTATGATGAAATATCCGCGCGAGTTTTCCGAAGTATTCTTTAACCCGCAGATTACCGATGAAAGCATACCTTTCATATATCCGGCATTCTCAACAATTTTAACTCCGGCGCCTACTGATGTTTTAAGACCGCTGTTTTCTTCGATGAGCCGTTTCAGGCTATCGAAATTAAATCCGCCAACAACAACAACGGAAGAGCAGAATTCCGCCATTGTACTAACCGTCCTTAGCAGGATAGGAATATTGCTTATTCTTATTTCCGGTTTCCAGTCTTTCATACGCGCGGAAAAACCCGCCGCAAGCACAACGCCTTCGTATTTATCATTAGGAGTCAATTCAGATATCACCGTTTTTTTTCAGTCTTTTATAAATATAATCTATATCAGGTTCATATGCTTCAGGCACCGAGGCTGAGATCAACGCCGAGTCGATATCTTTTAATCCGTGCCCGGTAAGCATAACAACAACATTGCTGCTGCGGGAAATCTCTTCCTTTATTTTTAAAAAGCCGGCGAATGCGGCGGCGGAAGAGGGTTCGCAGAATACGCCGCTTCTGCTCGAAACGTAACTCTGCGCTTCAAGAATCTCATCGTCCGAAACGAGCACCATCCCGCCTTTAACCGAGCGAAGATCCTCGACAGCGGTGTAACCGTTGCGCGCCACATCAACCGAAATGGAATCGGCGATTGTAGCTGCTTTGTAGTTAATATCTACAATATTCCGCCGGAAAAAATTATAGATGTAGGAGCTTTTCTCCGCCTGCACGCCGATTATTTTGGGCATCGAGTCAATAAGTCCCAGGAATTTCATATCGATAAAGCCCTTAATAATGCCGCTGAGAACCACGCCGTCGCCGACAGGCACAAACACATAATCAAATTCGCCTACTTTAAGCTGCGACACGAGTTCGAAAGAAGCCGTCTTCTTGCCTTCGATAGTCATCGGATTGTAAGCAGTATTGCGGTTAAGGCATCCGGTTTTCTTTGAAAACTTAAGCGAGAGGTCGAAGGCTTTATCGTAATTTCCGCTAACGGGAATGAGCACGGGGCCGTACTGAATACTCTGAGCCAGTTTAGCCTTAGGCGCGGACGACGGCATGAATACGAATACTTTTTGACCCGCCGCCGCAGCTATGCCCGCCATGGAAGAGGCCGCGTTGCCGGTAGAAGCAACGGATACCGCATTATACCCGAACTTAGAAGCAAATGCGGAGATGAGAAAAGAAGCCCGGTCCTTATACGAGCCGGTAGGATTAAGTCCGTCGAATTTAAGATAGAGATTATCGAAGCCGAGGTCTTTTTCGATATTCAGCGCATTGATTAAAGGGGTGCCTCCAACGGCTATCGGAGGGAAATATTGTTCCTCAACCGGAAGGTAGTTATGAATGTTAAAACGCTCTCCCCTGCTTTTGGAGTTTTTATACGCTTGAGGGAGAACAACTTTGAGCACTCCTTTAAGCGGCTTGCCTTCGGGTTCAGGATCGGCGCAGCGGGGGCAGAGCATCAGGTCCCTGGTAATCTCGTAAGTGCTTCCGCAGGCCGAGCAGAAATATTTAAATTCGTTCATCATAAAATTGTTTTGAACAATTGACGTCTTATCCGCTAAGTCCAGGCTGCGGACTCAGCAAAACAAACGGCGTCAAAGGCCGATTACATTGTTAAGGCCATAACAGACTTAGCCGTATGCAGCCTGTTCTCTGCTTCATCGTAAACAACAGAGATATCCGGATTGTCTATAACCTCGTCGGTAACCTCATGGCCGCGGTCTGCAGGAAGAGCGTGCATAAGCTTAACGTTTTTATCAGCTTTTTTAATTAAGCGATCGTCGCAAATCCAGCTTTTATATTTTTCAAGATTAGACTTCATTTCCTTTTTGCATTCGTCTTCGTTATCGAGGTACTGCTGAACGCCGTAATGACCGAAGCCTCCCCAGTTTTTCGGAATAACGATATGCGCGCCTTCAAACGCGTCATCCATATTATCTGTAAACTTAAGAGAGCCTCCTCCCTCTTCGGCATTTCTAAGAGCCTTATCGACAATATTTTTACTCAAAGGAAATTCTTTAGGATGAGCTACCGTAACATCTATTCCGTAGCGCGGGAAAAGGAGAATTTGGGTCTGCGGAACCGACAGCGGCTTGGAATGAGTATCGGCATAAGCCCAGGATACAGTTACTTTAAGACCTTTGGTATCTTTACCGAATTGTTCGAATATTGTCATAAGGTCCGCGAGCCCCTGAAAAGGATGGTACACGTCATCCTGCAGAGACATAACCGGTTTAGTAGAATGCTTCGCCATTTCGTTAAGATAACCGCTGCCTATGC
>JBJKTB010000508.1:0-2920 GCA_046703345.1 Ignavibacteriaceae bacterium | reverse complement strand
GCTGAGTATTTACCGCATTCATCAGGTTGTTTACGAAAGAATCCAAGCCTGCCTGGTAAGTAGGGATTTTATTATTGTAAAGGTCCATGGCCGCATTAAGATCGCCGCCTGTAACATTCAGAGTTGCGGCGCCGTCTGAGGTGGTAATGGAAAGTTTCCCGTTCTTCGATACGCTTGAAAACTGAACAGCGGTTGTTTTGTCAGCCGCGAAAATTCCGCCTATCGATACTACGGCAACACCCTGGTTGTCGTAGTTTACATTTAAATTAACTATGCCGCTCAAGTCATCAATTAGCTTATCTCTGGTATCCATAAGATCGTTTGGATTTTGTCCGACACTTTGAGAATTGAATATCTGAGCGTTTAAAGATTGAATCTGTTTTAAGTCGGCATTAATCGTATTAATATCTGAGTTCACCTGGCTGCTGGTTGATGTCTGAATCGACTTCATACCATCGTTTATATTCTGAACCGCATCGCTTAAATTCTGTGCCGACTGCACAACGTTCTGCCTTAACGAAACTGAATTAGGAGTAACCGATAACTGCTGCCATGAGTTAAAAAATGCGGTGGTTAAACTTGATAACCCCTGAGCCGAAGGCTCGTTAAAAAGATTTTCTACCTGTGTAAGAAGTTGATTGCTGGTATTGTTACTTGCATATTTTGAATTATTCTCTCTCAACTGCTGGTCTGTGAGAGTATCTCTTACGCGCTGTATGTCCGAAAGCTGCACACCGGTTCCCCAAATAAATCCGGCATTTGTTTCCGGATTGGAAGCGCTTATCACTGCTCTCTGGCGCGAATAATCAGGATTACCGGCATTTGCCACATTATGCGCGGTTACATCCAAAGCGCTCTGATAAGTCGTCAGCGCCCTGGTTGAAATATCAAAAATCCTGCTCAGTCCCATTTCAAAGTCTCCTGTCTAACAGGGAATTATGAGAGTTTCCGGTTACGGCTGTAATCGTTTCTTTTATAAAATTCCTGGCCTGTTCAATTAAGATCCTGTTTTGATTATTTACTTTTACTATATGAAGCGCCATTTTCTTCATAGAACCCTGCAGCTTCAGAAGCGGAGTTAAGTTCTTCCATCCCTTCAGCTTAAGCGCATCAACAAAATCTGTCAGCTTGGGAGATTCCATGTTCAGCGAATACGCTTCCGATAAATTCATCATTATTTCGCCCATCTGTTTCTCGCATCTTTCAATGTTCTGAAGGAGCGCGCCTTCGGTTTTTATCGTCTCTTCCAATCCTTCAACATCGTTTCCTATAATAGCCCTCTGCTGCAGCACTATCATATCCAGAAAGGCCTGAAGATTCTGGTGTTGATTTTTTAGAGACTTAACAAGATCATTCATATCCATAATTTTCTCCGTTCAAATGATTTAGGTATCCTTTAACACGAGCCACGTAATTTTCAGTTTCCTTGAAGGGGGGAATCCCTCCATATTTGTTCACATTATCCGGTCCCGCGTTGTATGAGGCCAAAGCCAGATTTAAGTCTCCATTATATTTTCGAAGCATTTCGGCCAAATATTTAGTCCCCCCCATTATATTTTCACGCGGATTCCAAATGTTCTGAACTCCCATATCCTGTGCTGTAGAATCTATTAACTGCATTAAACCTTTCGCTTTTGCACCGGATTGAGCCCTTTCGTTAGCAGCGGATTCGGTTAAAATTACCGATTTAATTAAATTTGGATCTACTCCGTAAGTCCCGGCCGCTTCGTTTATAAAATCCTGATACTTACTCAGCCGGTCCATCGCCTGGCTGCTCGGTACAAGTGAAGGAACCGAATTGCCAGCCGGCTTTGTGATTGTTCCTGCTTTTATAATATCCGGCGGCTGCATGTCCGTCAAAGCGCTCATGTCTTGTCCGGTTATTTTTTTGTATAAAATCTGAGCTATGCCAAGACTCTTTTTATCGGAAATAAACGAAGCGATTTTATTCTGAAACATTGTATCGAAGAAATCTCCGCCCAGACTGTCGCCTCCGAACATTCCGCCGGTTGTCTTTGTCATGCTCTTAAGCATCATAGATGTCAGAAGACTTTCGAACTCCTTTGCGGCGTGCGCAATCTTCTCCTTTTGAGCATTGTTGTACTTCGGAGTTACTGCTCCGGGATCCGCTATGTGCTTTAATTGATTATTTATTTTCAGATTAATCGTTGACATCGAATTACATTAAATAATTACAAGTTCTCCAATCAGCGCACCGGCTTTCTTCAAAGCCTGAAATATCGAGATAATATCCTGCGGCGATACCTTTAGGGAGTTAAGAGCTGCGGCAACCTGCTGAACTGTGGACGCGCCCTGTATAGCTATCGTATTTGTAGAATCCTGCGAAGCGTACGGGATCAGATTGTTGAATACCTGCGTTGTTCCGTTAGAGAAAGCGTTGGGCTGCGATATTATCGGATAAGATCTTATAGTTATATTCAAATTTCCGTGTGTTATGCTTGCAGGAAGTATTCTAACATTATTGCCGGCTACAACAGTACCGGTTCTCTCGTCGAGAACAACTTTGGCTACTGCGTCTGTTTGCACATTAATTGATTCGAGATCGGCCAAAAAGCCAATAAGATTTTTCTGCTTGTCAGCCGGGATAGTTACGTTAACTTCTCCGGCGTCTTTTGCCAGCGCAATATTTCCGCCGAACTTAGTATTTATTGCGTTCATAATGTTGTTCGAAGTAGTAATATCCGGATCGCGAAGAAAAATGTTAACATATTTGTGTGATAGGCTGTCTCCAGCAAGCGCAGTCTGCAGAATTCCCCCCATCGGTACCCTGCCTGCAAGCGCATGATTACGCGCCAGTCTGTTCCCGGTCGGAGTTCTTATATCGTATCCGCCGACTGACATGGCTCCCTGAGCGTATCCGTAAACTCTTCCGCTCATACTTGAAAGCGGAGTCATCAAA
>JBJKTB010000507.1:0-5063 GCA_046703345.1 Ignavibacteriaceae bacterium | reverse complement strand
ATGATAAGATGAACTGGCCCGTAAACACCGTGCCGCCGCTTTCGTATGACCAGTTTAAGATAGGGCTGACTTTTATCTTCTAAAGTTAGGGCGCACAGTAAAAGAAAATTAAATTTCTCCGTGTCTGAACGGTTTATCTGCCGGGGAGAACTTATGAATTCGTAAAGACACGGAGAAATTTTTTAGATTACTGATTAATCGGAAAACTTAATCTTCAAATTAATTATTTCCGCATCGTTGCCGAGCTTGACAGGCGGGCCCCAGGTGCCTGCGCCTGAAGAAACATAGTACTGCGTCTTACCTTTTCGTTTATATCCCCAGCTTACTTCGTAGATCATCTTTGTAATAAGATTTGCAGGAAACATCTGTCCGTTGTGGGTATGTCCTGAAAGCTGAAGATCTATATTGTTGTCTTCTGCTTCCTGCAAACCGAACGGCGTGTGATCTAGAAGTATTGAGGGATATGATTGATTGACTGACGCAACCAGTTCTTTAAGCGGCTTTCGATCGGATCCTGCAAACTGTTTTCTGCTCCTGTCGTCTCTGCTTATTATGTAGAAAGAACTGTCTATCATCAATGATTCATCTCTCAGAACCTTTATCCCGTGGTCTTCCATATAAGCTACCGCGCTGTCTATTCCGTTTATAAACTCGTGGTTGCCGGTGCATGCGTAAACGCCGTACTTAGGTTTTAAATTTAACAGCGCGCGGCCGATGTGGCGTTCTCTAAGAATCTGCGCGTGATCATCGAATAAATCGCCTGCGATAAATACGATGTCCGGATTCAGTGTATTTATTTTGTCAACTATCCTTCCTATAAATTTCCCGTCGTTAAGCGGTGAAAGATGAATGTCAGAAACCATTACCGCTTTTAGTTCGGTTAATCTGCTCTCTCCTTTCCGCAGCGTAAGATCAAGGGTTTTAATTTTAAGATTGCGGGCGTTGATGTATCCGGCAAGAACAATTACTGCGACAAGAACAAATACGGAAACAAAGGCGATTTGTTTCGTCCGCATATAATTCTGTTTGACGAATTCCGGAAAGAAATTAAGCTGCCAGTTTAATAGTCTGATTATATCTATCGCAATCACGAAGAGGAGAAAGTAAATCATGAACGCGAACCAGTACGATCCGATTGTTAGAAAAAAATCGTACAGCGCGCCGGGCAGATACTTGGTGAAGAATTTCGCAATCAGATAAGCCGCGGCAGACAAAACGAAAAGTACAAGATAAATTATTCGCAGATGCTGATGGCCTTCCAGCGCCTGCCATCCTCTTATAAAAATATAATAATTTAATGCGCCGTATACAGCGAAAAATATTGTGAAGAAGAGTGCCATATTCTATTCTTTTATTTTAAAATGATAACACAAATAATAGGAAAATTGTTCCGTTAAAGATAGTTCCTTCCTGTGAAAAAGGGGAATGCGGCGGGTCAACTTATTAATAAGGAAAAAGAGGAATTAAAAATGTTTACTACATAATCAGCTTAATATAAGTTCGAGATTTTCTTTTGTTATGATTTTGATTTCACTTTCAGCATAAGTATCGGTGAACAGTTTCGGTAGTTTTTTTACGGCCTTCGGATTCCATTTAAACTCAAACGCAAAAAGTTTGCCGTCCCTTTCTTCTACATAATCTATTTCCTGCTGCTGGTAAGTCCTCCAGAAGAATTTATTTGCATTAATTCTCCTAAAGTTTAAGTATTTAATTCTTTCACTTATAATAAAATTTTCCCATAATGCTCCAACATCGTTGCGGAGCTGTAGAGGATTAAAGTTATTAATAACTGCGTTGCGAATTCCGTTATCGTAGAAATAAATTTTTCTGCTTTTTTTAAGTTCATTTCTCAGATTTCTGCTCAATGAAGGAAGGCGGAAAATCACAAATGTTTTTTCGAGCAATGACAAATATTTTTCCACCGTTTCATTATCCATTCCGACGGTTAGTCCCAGTTCATGAAATGAAACTTCATTTCCTAATTGAAGCGCAAGAGCCTGTATCAGCCTTTCCAGTTTCTCGGATTTTTTTATATTCTCCCAGATCAAAATATCTTTATATAAATAACTGTCGGCTAATTGTTTCAAGTTTTCAGTATGGGTTCCTGGATCGGTAACGATTTCCGGGTAATAACCGAATATCATTCTTTGTTCCAGCATGCGCTTTTCTTCAAGAAGATTTTGATGATTTACCATTTCCCCGAATGAGATAGGCAGCAAAAGATATTCGATCTTTCTTCCAGTAAGAGGTTCTCCGATTTTATTAGCCAATTCAAATGATGAAGATCCTGTTGCTATAACCTGTATCTGAGGTAAATTATCTACAATTAATTTTATACAGATCCCGATATTTTCTATTCGCTGCGCCTCGTCTAATACAAGTAATTTTCTATTTCCAATCAACGCTTTCAGCCTAGTTGATGTAAGGTCTTTCAGCAATGCTCTCACATCGGCTTCATCTCCGTTAAGCCATAAACAGGTATCTTCCATGCCCTCAACAATTTTTTTGACAAGAGTCGTTTTGCCTGACTGTCTCGGGCCTACAATAACGATTGCCTTTCCCTTAAAAAAATTGTCTTTAATTTTGTTTTCAAGCTCTCTCTTAATCAACATCTTATTTATAATTAATTCGATTTAAAATAAAAATTTGCGGTCTAAATCGCAAATTAATATATAATTTTGCGATCTAGATCGCAAAATTATAGTAAATCTTGCGGTTCATCTCAATAGACTTTTACTAATAATGAGATTTTGTACTGCTTCGGGGAAGAGGGGAATTAAAAAAAATATATATTAGCTGAAGATACTCAACTTTGAAGGTCACAGGCCTTCGAGGCCTTAGGAAGCGGCCTCGAAGGCTGGATACATCAATTATATTCGTCCCAGCTTTTTACAGGTAAATTTGTGTCGTTGAATCTTTCCAGCGCTTTAACGAAGCGTTTGGCGACCTGAATGTTGGTAATAAGATTTACGTTCATATCGACTGCTTTTCTTCTGATAAGGTAGTCGTTATCAAGTTCGTACTTTTCCTCGCTCTTCGGAATGTTGATAACCAGATCGATCTTGCCTTCATTAAGATAAGTTATGATGTTCGGTTCTTCCTTTTCAAGCGGCCAGTTGAGTACTTCGGCTTCCATTCCGTTTTCCCTTAAGAACTTTGCCGTACCGTTGGTAGCGTAAAACTTAAGACCCATCTCATAAAGTTTCTTTGTATCGTGAAGGAATTCAGCTTTGTCCTTGGGTGTTCCTGTGGAAAGCATAACCGCTTTTTTAGGAATTTTGTAACCGGTGGATAAGAAGCTCTTAAGCAGCGCCTCGTTGAAATCGTCGCCGAGACAAGCGACCTCTCCCGTGGAAGCCATCTCCACTCCGAGTACCGGATCAGAACCTTTTAATCTTGTAAAAGAGAATTGCGGAGCTTTTACGCCGACGTAATCAACATCGAAAGAGGATTTATCTATTCTCGGCACTTTCTCTCCGAGCATCAGCTTTGTTGCTATCTCGATAAAATTTATCTTCAGCACTTTAGATACAAACGGGAAGCTCCTTGAAGCTCGAAGATTGCATTCAATTACCTTAACTTCGTTATCTTTAGCGATGAACTGAATATTAAACGGTCCGGTAATCTTCAGCTCTTTGGCAATCTGACGTGTAACCATTTTTACGCGGCGCATCGTTTCAAGATAAGTTCTTTGCGGGGGAAGTACGATGGTTGCGTCGCCGGAATGCACTCCGGCATTCTCTACGTGCTCGGAAATCGCGTAGCAGAAGAGTTCTCCGTTTTCGGCAACTGCGTCTGCTTCAATTTCTCTTGCATCGGTAATAAACTTGCTGATTACAACCGGATGGTCTTTGCTTATTTCCGATGCTTTCTTCAAATATTCTTCCAGCTCGTCGTCCGATACAACTATACTCATAGCGGCGCCGCTTAAGACGTAGCTCGGTCTTATAAGTACCGGGTACTTGACTGTGTTTGCGAATTCTTTTGCTTCTTTAAGGCTTGTAAGCTCTTTCCATTCAGGCTGATCGACGTTTATTCTGTCGAGGATCTGAGAAAACTTATGTCTGTTCTCGGCATTGTCTATCTGATCCGGAGAAGTACCTAGTATTTTAATACCGGCGTTGTGCAGTTTTACCGCAAGGTTATTCGGAATTTGTCCGCCCATAGAAATTATCACACCGTCGGGATTTTCCTTATCGTAAATATCCAGAACGCGTTCGAAAGTAAGCTGTTCAAAGTAAAGCTTATCGCAGATGTCGTAATCGGTACTCACTGTTTCGGGATTGCAGTTGATCATTATAGTTTTGTATTCGAGCTTGTTAAGCGACATTACAGCGTTAACACAGCACCAGTCGAACTCTACGGAGGAACCGATTCTGTAAGCGCCGCTGCCTAGAACTACTATCTGATTTTCATCGCCGAATTTTATATCGTCCTCTGTTCCGTGGTAAGTTAGATAAAGATAATTAGTCTGCGCAGGGTATTCTGCTGCCAGAGTATCGATCTGTTTAACTACCGGAGTAACTTTTAAGCTTTTTCTGTAGTTCCTGACTTCAAACTCTCCTGCATTAACAAGCTGCCCGATCTGAACATCGGAGAAACCGTTCTTCTTTGTCTCAATCATTAATTCCTGATTAACCTGGTTTAGCTTTTTGCCTTTCAGCTTTTGCTCGGTCTCTACAATATTTTTCATCTTATAGAGAAACCATTTTGTGATCTTTGTAAGATCATATATTTTATCGACCGAGTATCCTTCCTTTAATGCCTGAGCTACAGCGTACATGCGTTTATCGGTAGGGTGTGAAAGGGCGTCGTCAAGGTTATCGAATGTAATTGTATTCCCTACAAATCCCTTCATTCCGATGTCGAGCATTCTTATCGCTTTCTGCAGAACTTCCTCGAAGCTTCTGCCGAGAGACATTACCTCCCCGACGGATTTCATCTCCGAGCCGAGCTGGGTGCTTACCTGCCTGAATTTCTGAAGATCCCATCTCGGGAATTTGAGTGCAACATAATCCAGCGCAGGCTCGAAGCAAGCGGATGTTTCCTGCGTTATTATGTTA
>JBJKTB010000506.1:0-6630 GCA_046703345.1 Ignavibacteriaceae bacterium | reverse complement strand
AGTTGACGATAATTCACCGGACGGCACCGGCGATTACGTGGAAGAATACGGCAGAAAAAACAGCCGCGTAAATCTCCTTCGCAGAGAAAAAAAAATGGGGCTTGGAACGGCTTATGTCGCAGGATTTAAATTTGCTCTTCAAAAGGATTATGACTTTATATTCGAGATGGATGCCGACTTCTCTCACGACCCTAAGGAAATAAATAATTTCCTAAAAGCCGCCAAGGAAGCCGACCTAGTCCTCGGAAGCAGATATGTTAAGGGTGTGAACGTGGTAAACTGGCCAATAAGAAGACTGCTTTTAAGCTACTTTGCTAACATTTACACGAGAATAATTACCGGCATGCCTATCAAAGATGCTACAGGCGGATTCAAATGCTTCAAACGGAAAGTTCTTGAGGCGATCAATTTTGATACAGTTAAATCGAACGGATACGCTTTTCAGATAGAGATGACTTTTAAGGCATGGAAAAAAGGATTTAAGATTACCGAGATTCCCATAATTTTTATAGATAGGATGATGGGCTCGTCAAAGATGTCTAAGAAAATCGTGCGCGAGGCTGTGGTTATGGTCTGGAAACTAAGGATCAGAAGCATGTTCGGATCACTTTAACCGGGTGAACAATTGGATTTATCCGTAATAATAGTTAATTACAACGTAAAAGAATTTCTTCAGAACCTGCTGCATTCCATAGCTAAGTCGGTTGGTGATATAAACTACGAAGTGATTATTGTAGATAACGCATCCGACGACGGCAGCGTCGAATTTATATCCGAAAAATTTCCCGAAGTAAGATTAATTGTTAATAAGAAAAACCTCGGCTTCAGCAGAGCTAATAATATTGGACTTAATGCCGCAAGTGGCAAATATCTGCTTCTATTAAATCCTGATACTTTAGTTAGTGAAGATACATTCAGTAAGATGATTGAGTTCTTCGAACAAAATCCGGAGGCAGGACTTGCGGGCTGCAAGATTCTAAATCCAGACGGTACTCTGCAGCTAGCCTGCCGAAGAAGCTTTCCAGGTCCATGGACTTCTTTCAGTAAAGTGACAGGTTTAAGCAACATCTTTCCGAACAGCAGAATCTTCGCAAGATACAATCTAACTTATCTGGATGAAAATCAAACATACGAGGTTGATGCAATCTCCGGTTCTTTTATGATGATGCGCAGAGAGGTCTACGAAAGCGTCGGCGGCCTTGATGAGCAGTTCTTTATGTACGGTGAAGATTTGGATTTATGTTACCGTATTCAAAAGTCGGGCTACAAGGTTTTTTATGTTCACAACGCGCAGATAATTCACTATAAAGGCGAAAGCACAAAACGCAGCAATCTTGACGAGACAAAAATCTTTTACGAAGCGATGCATCTGTTCGTCAAGAAACATCTCTCGTCGTCGTTTCTTGTAGAGATTATTCTTAGATCCGCAATTGCATTCAGAAGCTTCTTTGCATTTCTCGGAAGGCGCATGCTTATACTTTTCTCCATGCTTCTAGATTTTATTCTGTTCGATCTTTCGGTTTTTGCGGCTGCCAAGTTTTATGAGTCAGTAAGCCGTTGGAAAGGATTTCCGCCTTACACATATGCTATAATTTATACGGTTCCGGCACTTATACATTTGCTTTTAGCTTCCTTTATGGGAGTTTATAAGAAAGACACTCTCTCAGTACTTAAAAATCTCGGCGCAGTAACAGCTAGCTTCTTTTTAATCTCAGCGCTGACATTCTTCTTCAAGCAGTTCGCTTACAGCAGAGCGGCTGTTATTATTACTTACGTTATACTGTTCTTCATTTTAACTTTCTGGCGGATTATAGCGAAGGTATTTTTTAAGCTGGGAGTAAAAGAAGCTGATTACAAAAACAACCGTACTCTTATAGTCGGCTCAAATTCGCACGCATTGCAGATTGCCGCAAAGCTAAAGGCAAAGCATACAGATTTCCATCATATAGAAGGTTTAATAAGCATAACTAATAAAGAAATCGGATCTGAAATAGAAGGCTTTAATGTTGTCGGCAGTCTCGAGAATATACGAAAAGTAATACGTGAGCGTAATGTAAATGAAGTTATTTTCTCGTCGGAAGCGCTTTCATACAATCAGATGATGTCTGTAGTTTCGGCGTGTCAGACTGAAAATGTTGAATTCAAACTTATAGGAAACAGTCTGGACTTTTTGGTAGGCAAAACTTCGGTTTCTCTTCTTGACGACATGCCGTTGTTCGAAATAAGATATAATATTTCGAATCCGGTACACCGTTCAATAAAAGCATCATTCGATTATGCCTTTGCGGCGCTTGTTTTGTTTTTTATCTATCCTTTCATATATTTGATCTCTAAGGTAGCCGGCAGGCAAACGGAGTTCGATAAATTTATTTTAGGAGTACCGGGAATTTTTACGGGAAAGATAAGCTTCGTCGGGCCGCGCGAACATTCGAAGGTCGGGAATTTGTATCTCGGCAAAAAAGGTTTAACAGGTCTTTGGTACGTGGAACCGGGCTCGGAAACCGAAAACGAAAAGCTGGATATATTTAATGCAAAGAATCAGAACATCTGGCTGGATTTTGAAATACTCGGAAAAACAGTTAACAAAATGTGGGGCACTCGTTCATAGTTATGGCTAAAACAATTTTAGATTTTGAGAAGCCGATAGTTGAGCTCGAAGCAAAACTGGAGGAAATGAAAAGGCTTTCGGATAAAATGAATATTGAAGGAGAGATACTCAAGATTGAACAGAAAGTCAAACAGTTGAAAGAAGGTGTGTACAAAGATCTGACTAGGTGGCAGCGGGTTCAGCTTGCGCGTCATCCCGACAGGCCATATACGCTGGATTATATTTATCTGATGACCGAGAATTTCGTTGAACTTCACGGCGACAGATACTTTAAAGACGACAAGGCTATAGTCGGCGGTCTTGCCGCTCTCGACGAATATAAAGTTATGATAGTCGGGCAGCAGAAAGGCAGAGACACAAAGACCAACCTTTACCGCAACTTTGGTATGGCGAATCCGGAAGGTTACAGAAAAGCGCTCAGGCTTATGAAACTGGCCGAAAAATTCGGAAAGCCTGTCATCACTATGATTGATACTCCCGGCGCTTATCCGGGAATTGAGGCTGAAGAAAGAGGGCAGGCAGAAGCTATCGCCAGGAATTTATTTGAGATGAGCAGATTGAGAGTTCCAATTATTGTTGTGATTATAGGTGAAGGCGCCAGCGGGGGAGCTCTAGGTATTGGAGTAGGCGACAGAATACTTATGCTCGAAAACTGCTGGTATTCGGTAATAAGTCCGGAATCATGCTCCAGCATTTTATGGCGCAGCTGGGAGTATAAAGAACAGGCCGCAGAAGCGTTAAAGCTTACTTCTCCCGATTTGCTCGAGCAAAAATTAATTGACAGGATAATCCCCGAACCGCTTGGCGGAGCGCATAAGGATCATGAGGAAGCGGCAAAGATTTTAAAAGCCGCATTGAAGGAAGAGCTTGAGATGCTCTCTAAAATAAAACCGGAAAAGCTGGTTGAGTTGCGCATGGAGAAATTCGGGAAAATGGGAGCCTTCATAGAATAAGTCTTAAGCTGTAATAAGTAAAAAGAAATAATCTTATTTATTTTATACGGCTTGCTAGACGAACTCCTCTTTTTCAACTGTAATGATTTTATAGCCGCGGAGTAATTATTCAGCCTTCTTTTTTATAAATTTGAACAAAAAGATTTTAATCAAACGTATGTTGCTTCATAGAACTGAAATACGCGTACGATATGCCGATACCGATCAGATGCAGTTTGCGTATAACGGCAAATATTTGGAATATTTTGAAGTCGGCCGTACCGAAATGCTAAGAGAAAACGGCCTGCCTTACAGCGTTATTGAGAAGCACGGCTTCCAGCTTCCCGTTCTTGAAGCGCACCTTAAATACATCGGCCCTTCATTTTACGATGATGTACTTATAGTTGAAGCTTATGTTAAAGAGAATCCGGCTTTCAGAATTCACATAGATTACAAAGTTTTCAGAAAAGAAAACAACGAGCTGGTTACCGAAGGATTCACTGAGCATGTCTTCATAAAAACAGAGACTAAAAAACCTGTCAGGCCGCCGAAGTTTTTTACGGAAGCGATGAAGCCCTTCTATACTTAATTAATTATGACATCACAAATAGAAAAGATATTGCGAAACGCGCTTGCCGAAGACATTGCGGACGGTGACATAACCACAGCTGCTACGGTGTCCGCAGGCGTAAAAGGTTATGCCGAATTTCTTGTGAAGAAAAACGGAGTAATTGCAGGGCTCGAAACAGCCGAAAAAGTCTTTCATCTTGTTGATCCGGAATTGGAATTAAAGAAATTTGTTAACGAAGGCGATAAAGTTGAATCCGGCTAGATCATCGCTTCGGTTGAGGGTAATGCCGCTTCGATTCTTACCGCAGAGAGAACGGCTCTTAATTTTCTTCAGAGGATGAGCGGTATAGCAAGTTTAACTGCAGAGTTTAACGATAAGATAAAACACACAAAAGCAAAACTTCTGGACACACGCAAAACCGCTCCCGGATTAAGACTTCTTGATAAGGCGGCCGTGAAAACCGGAGGCGGTATGAATCACCGCATCGGGCTGTATGATATGTTTCTGATTAAAGATAATCATATCGCTGTAGCCGGCTCGATTACAAAGGCAGTTGAAGACTGCAAGTCGCTGCGGGAGAGCAGAGGGCAATCATTTAAAATTGAGGTTGAAGCCGCCAATTTGGATCAAGTGAAGGAAGCGTTAAATTGCGGCGTAGATTTTATAATGCTCGACAATTTCGGGCTTCCGCAGATGAAAGCGGCCGTGGATTTTATAGCGGGCAGATGTAAAACAGAGGCTTCCGGAGGAATCGATCTGGACACTATTAAACCGGTTGCAGAGACGGGCGTGGATTTTATATCAGTCGGCGCGCTCACTCACAGTGTTAAAGCGCTTGACATATCTCTGAATATTAAAATTAAATAATCAGCAAAAGAACTAAATCAAATTATATAGGGAAGCTCAGCCTGGCAGAAACATCCGGCTTGGCCCTGCTCAAAACGGTAATTCATTTTGATGTTTGATAAACTTAAACAGCTTTCAAAAGACACTGCGGTATACGGCATCAGCACAATCGTAGGCAGATTCCTTACTTTTCTGCTGGTACCGTTTTATACTCATGTGTTTTCAACCAGCGCCTACGGAATAGTTTCCAACCTTTATATATTTATCGCGTTATTTAACGTAGTTGTTATCTACGGAATGGATTCGGCTTATCTTAAATTCGCTTCAATGCCGATCGTGGATGACGAAAGAGATAATTTCTCAACTCCATATTTATCGGTTCTCGCGGTATCATTAGTCCTTAACGCTGCAGTCATCTTACTCAAAGGGCCGATATATTGGATCCTCGATATACCGTCGAATTATTATTATTTAATTTATTTTGTCGGCGCTATACTTTTTGTCGATTCTATTACCGTAATTCCGTTTATAAAACTAAGGCTCGAGCGAAAAGCAAAGAAGTTCGCGCTATTTAAAATTGTTAATATATTAGTTAACGTTTCTTTGAACCTTTTCCTAATTCTAAAATTAAAATGGGGAATCGAAGCAGTATTCTTCAGCAATCTGGCTGCGTCGCTTGCGGCATTCTTGCTTTTATTCCCTTCTGTTTTAAGAGATTTAAAACCGAAGATAAACAGTTACCTTTTAAAACGATTGCTGAAATTCGGGCTGCCTTATCTTCCTGCCGGACTCGCGGCGATGCTTATACAGGGAGTGGACAGGCCGATACTTACTCATTTAACCGATCTCGGCACCACCGGACTTTACAGCGCAAACTACAAACTCGGCATATTTATGATGCTGTTCGTTAATATGTTTCAGTACGCCTGGCAGCCGTTCTTTCTTCAGAACGCGAAGGAGAAGAACGCGAAGGAAATGTTTGCGAAGGTACTTACCTACTTTTCAATAGCCGCGTCGATAATCCTTGTAGTACTTTCTCTCTTTATCTCTGACATCGCGCAGATCAGTTTTCACGGGCATTCATTAATAGGCCGAGCTTATTTAAGCGGCCTTCCTATCGTGCCGATAATACTGTTCGGCTATATGTTCAACGGATTATACGCGGTGTTTATAGCGGGCATTTATATAGAAGAAAAAAGTCTCTACGTCCCTTTGATGACGGGAATAGGAGCTGCGGTAAACGTTGCTGCCTGTTTATGGCTTATTCCGAACAGCGGAATAATGGGAGCGGCGTTTGCTACACTGGCCGCATATTTTGTAATGGCAGTGGGTTACTTTATAATTACACAGAAGATTTATAAGATAAATTACGAGTACGCCAAGATTGCTAAAATATTTATTTCGATAGCTGTGGTGGCTGTAATATACTATGTTCAGCTTACGCAGGGTTATCTGTCGCTTACCAATAAGTTCCTTTTGCTGCTTCTGTTCTTTATGCTGTTTGGAATATTCAGGATAGGGAAGGAAGAGATAGTTTTTCTGAGGAACAGGTTTAAGAAAAAGGAAGCTGTTTAGGATGGAGGATGGAAAACGGAAGATGGAAAAAATTTAAATATGAACTCATGGATAGAAAATAAAAGTATTCTGATTCTTTGACAAACCAAAATATTATT
>JBJKTB010000505.1:0-3097 GCA_046703345.1 Ignavibacteriaceae bacterium | reverse complement strand
GTTCGCAGTTGATTGAATGATGCCGTCTACGCTGTCGGCCAGCATACCTATTTCATCAGTTTGATTAAGCTTCAGAAGCGGAGTACCGTATTGCACTTCTACATCAAGTTTCCCTTCGGCCAGCGCGTCTATTCCCTTAGCTAAATTGGCTATACAAAATCCCTGAAGCTGCTTTACTCTGTCGGCGACCAGCTTCATCTGCTTGCTAACAAGCTTCGAGATTAGAATCCCTATTCCTATACCGAATCCTATTGCGCCTATTATTAAAATGAACATGTAAGTTTTTGCGTCCGCGTACAAAACAGCGCTCTCGTTATAAAACTCCTTTCCGTGCTCTTCTTTGTCCCTTACCAGTCTGACAAAAAGAGTGTCTATCAGATCCGATTTTTCCCGTCCCGTAGTTTCAGAAAGCTGTACTGATTCCCGCCTTGAGTCGAGATCCTCTTTCTTGGATAAGTCAATCACCTGCTCTACTACCGAATGGTAATCGCTCCATTCCTGCTCGAACTTTGAAATAAGAGCTTTGCCGGTTTCAGACTGGATAAGCGGCTTGGCTGAGGCTACGTTCTGCATCAGCAGGGCTTCATACCGGTTCATCTTATTCATATATCTATCCCTGTCCTCCTGAGTGGAAGACAGCAGATAATTGTTCTGTGCCCTGCCGTAATAAATGAGATCCACGTTCGCTTCCTTTATGTACGCTATGCCTATTGTCTCGTTGTTGTATAAGGTATCGAGCATACTGTTTATAGCGCTCATATTTGTAAGCCCTTCATAGCCTACTACCGCTGTAATCAGCGATAAAACTATGGCGGCTCCCATAAATTTGGTAGCCATACTTAAATTAAAGAACCATTTCATTCTACCACCCCAATTTTATTTATTTGAAAAAGTACTTAGGTTATTTCTGCAGCAAGGTTTGCACAAGTACGCTATAGTTCTAATTTCGATCTTCCCTCAATAACAATTATATTATCGATTTTGAAGAATATATATTCACGCGTTCGTTATAACCGATACATTTAAAGGTATGATCGATACATATAGCGGGATAAAAGATTAACAGAAGAATTGATATTTTAGCAGGTATTTGGGGGGCCGAATTAAAATGTAAGCAGTGCTTTCAGCTTGGCTGTCATTCGCTGGCTTACTACTATCTTTTCGGGATGGCCGCGCAGACTACCTAAAAACGTCCGGCTGTACCAGTTTTCTATCTTAGTAACGAAATCAAGATTTATAACAGCCGATTTCCGCGCTCTGAAAAATTTCTTTTCAGGCAGAATCTTCATCCATCCTTTTATTAACTTCCTTACTTTTATACTGCTTCCGTCACTTAAAAATACTTCAGTGTAATTACCGTCTGCCACTATACAAAGAATGTTTCCGATTTTAATGTATTGCGGCTTGTTTCCCTCGTTAAGCAGTATGGAATCTTCGCCGCTGAGTATACGGGCTGTTTCAGGCTTTTTATCGGCCTTTAATAATGCCGCCGGGTCTGTTTCCTTTAGCGCTGTTATCCTCTTTAACCTTGTCTCTACCGACTTTACAAGTTCTTCGGATTTAAAAGGCTTTATAATATAATCGTCTGCGCCGCTGTTCATTCCTTCTCTAATATCCTTTATCTCGGCTTTAGCCGTGAGAAAAATAAAAGGAATCGAGTTAAGGGATTCGTCTTCAGAGAGTTTTCGCTTAACCTGAAAACCGTCCATACCCGGCATCATTATATCGCAGATTATAATGTCCGGGCTGACAGATTTAACTGCCTTAAGCCCCTCAATACCGTCGTTTGCGGTATGAACAGTATACCCTTTCATCTCAAATACCTGCCCTATATTGATCCTTAGATTTTTGTCATCCTCTATAATTAAGATATCCTTCAATAAGTTACCTCCTCCTTTAGTGGAATCTTTAAAGTAAATTTTGCTCCCCGGTTAATTTCGCTTTGCACTTCTATTGACCCTCCGTGCAGCTCTACGGCCTTTTTAACAATAGATAATCCCAGTCCGGTACCCGGAATCCCAGTTGTATTGGCTCCTCTGTGAAAAGCATCAAAAATATGCTCGATCTCTTCTCCGGGAATGCCTATCCCGTCGTCTGAAATTTCCATAACCAAATTCGATCCCTCCGTAAAAGCCCTAAATTTTATCTCCCCTCCTTCGGGAGAATATTTCTCTGCGTTGGAAAATAAGTTGGTTAGTATTAATTCTACTAATGTTCTGTCAAGCACCGCAAGCTGATTAGATGTGGAAATTTTACTTTTAATGAAATGACCGTTTTTTAAGGAATTTATTGATTTATCTATAAAGTTCTTAAGATATTCTCTAATATTTAAGGTTCCCGGTCTGAATTCAAGTTTTCCGGTATCGGCACGGTTAAGGGTTAAAATATCGTTCAGCAGCTCGGTCATGTGATCAATTGTCTCCTGTATCCTGATCAAATGCTCTTTTCGCATATCATCGTCAGCTTCTGCGTTTAAAGCTTCTATTAACTCGGCCGATGATCTTATAGTAGTCATCGGAGTACGGAACTCATGCGAAGTAATAGATACAAACCTTGTCTTTAAATCATTCAGCTCTTTTTCTCTCTTTAATGCTTCTTTTATATTTTCTTCAAGCTTTTTTCGTGACGATATGTCGATAACCGTACCTATTATTCCGCCCCTGCCTCCAGCTTTGCCGTATTTCGCCTTACATATGATAACATCTTTCCTGTTCCCTTGCGAGTCTACGTAATAGCTTTCATAGCTTTGAATCTTCCCGTCTTTCATAAGTTTCTTATCCATGCGCTCGTTATTTTCAGCTATTTCGTGGGGAAGGAATTCATATACATTCTTACCTATCAAGTTATCTCTTTTAATTGAATGAAACTTCTCAAAAGCCGAATTGCAGTCAGTGTAGACGTTGTTATTATCTCTAATAAAAATAGGTATCGGTATAGTATCGAGCAGCAGTCTAAGAAATGAAAGCTGGCTCTTTATCTCTTCATCGGCTTCCTGAAGTTTTTTATTCTCCTCCTTAACTCTCTTGTTCGCCTTAATTATTTTTTCTGTTCGTTTTGCTACCAGCTGCTCTAGGTGGTTCTTATAGTCCCTCAGTTC
>JBJKTB010000504.1:0-2613 GCA_046703345.1 Ignavibacteriaceae bacterium | reverse complement strand
GGTTATAGATGAACTTGCAAAAGCCGCCGGCGTCGGCAGCGAGGTGTCCGCTATTACTGAAAGAGCGATGCGCGGCGAACTTGATTTTTCCGAGAGTTTTACAAAGCGGCTGGCCCTTCTTAAAGGTCTCGACGAAATCGTGCTCAGCAGAATTGCAGATGGACTTCAGCTTACCGAAGGAGCTGAAAAATTAATTCATCACCTTAAAGCTCTCGGCATTAAAACCGCTATCATTTCCGGCGGCTTCCGTTACTTCGGCGAATTCCTCCAAAAGAAACTCGGCATAGATTTCGTCTTTGCGAACGAACTTGAAATAGTTAACGGCAAAGTTACCGGCAGAGTCTCAGGGAAAATTGTTGACGGGAAAAGGAAAGCCGAATTGCTCAGAGAAATTGCTTCTAAAGAAAATATCCGTCCGGAACAGATTATTGCCGTGGGCGACGGCGCAAACGATCTTCCCATGCTTAGCGAGGCTGGACTAGGAATAGCTTTCAGAGCAAAGCCGATTGTTAAAGCTTCAGCTAAACAGGCAATATCTACTTTAGGCCTCGACTCAATTCTTTACCTGATAGGCTTCAGGGACAGAGATACGCTGTAGAATTTATTATCTAAATTCAAGATTGAAATGCGGATTTTAATGGAAAGATTGTTTTATAATTTCGGATGAAATTATTGATTTAATTTTTGCATGATAACTTTCTTTACTTCTTCAATTCTTTCACCTACCGGCGGATGTGAGGCAAAATAGTTAAATACATTGTTGTCGGAGCTTGTTTCTCCGAGCTTTAACAGAACTTTGATTGCAGCCGTCGGATCGTATCCGGCGGCGCTCATCAGCCGCACTCCGAAATCGTCGGCTTCAAATTCCTGATCCCGCGAATAACTGCTCTGCATAAGGCTGTTTAGTGTTCTTACGGCCAGGCTGCCTGCCAGTCCGCCCGGTTTGCTTACAAGCGCCAAAAAATTTAATGACGAACTCGCGATGGTTTTATTAAATATATGCCATCTTACTATGTGCCCCATCTCGTGCCCCAGCACAAACGCGATCTCGTCTTCGCTGTAATTACAGAGTTTTAATATGGAATCTGTAGTAAAAATAAATCCGCCCGGCAGCGCGAATGCATTTATATCTGAAGATTGGACCGATTGAAACTTAAATTTTCTGTATTGATTTTTTATCCTTTCGGTAAGTCGCTCGCCTGCACTTGACAACAGATCTTCTACTTTTGGTTCGGTATTAACCTGCATCTGCTCCGTAATCTTACCGGCAAGTTCCTTACCCACATAATATTCAGCCTGTATAGCCTCTTCCTCCGAGCCCAGCATCGACTTATAAAGCCATTTGCCGCGCCGCGCAGTCTGCCCGGCCTTCTTACCGAGATAGCGAAAAAATTCTTCCATCAAAAAGATATTTTAATTTATGAATCATAAAATCGTCATTAACTTAGAACAGTTATATAAATATATCAAGAGAGCTTCGTCATACTGCATTTCTTACTTTTTTAATCTGACAGAACATATCAATAAAAAACTGCAAGCCAGACCGTATCAGCATCCGGCGGCGTCCATTCGACTCTGTGCCTTTTGTGCGACGGTATATTTACATAATCTCCTGGCTTTAAATGTAACGGTTCCTCAGTATTTTCGAATGTCAGTTTAGCCTCGCCCTTTAATAAAATAACCCATTCATTTTCTTCCTGGTCGTAATAAAAACCTTCAGGTGAGGAATGCCCTCTAGACACTATACGCTCTATTCTGACATTTTCTCCCGCAGCTATTTTCTCAATCAGCTCCTCCTTCAAGACCTCCGGAACCGGCTTAAAAATATTTTGAAACTCCATATCCGCTCACTTCAAAATTATTTAATCTTCTTTATAAATCCATTCCCCTTCTCTCTTTAATATGCCGTCGAGTTTATACTGCTTAAACATATTTACCATCTCGTTACTGCTTCGTATTCTGAATTTTAGATTCTTATCGTTCGCCAGTTCCTCGGCCATAATGCTTACAACCGCAGCTGCGTCCGAAAGGTATTTTTTATTTACTTTATCGAAGCTGTCGCCGCGTTCATGGTAATATTTATACATGTTCTCTTCAAGATGTGCCGGAAGAGAAAACGTAGGAATCCCGGCAAACATAAACGGCATATGATCGCTGTTTGTGCCGGGCGAGCTTATAACGCCGGTTGATAGATTAAATCCGTTCATTCTTTCTTTAAGATTGTTAAAGAAAGGAATGAACTCGTCAAATCCCATAACGTTGAAGCCCGTCGGCGAGCCTGTCATATCCATGTTTATCATGGCAATAATACTGTCTTTTGCATGCATTTTCATGTAATTCTTTGAGCCCCACAAACCAAGCTCCTCGCCGTTAAACCACACAAGGTCGATGCTGTAATAATTATCCGGACTGAATTTATTCAGCAGCCGCGCAACGTCGAAAAGTATTGCGGTACCTATCCCGTTATCAACCGCGCCCTGCCCGAGATCCCACGAATCGAAGTGAGCGCCGATGACTATTTTAGAATTTACTTTGCCTTTAAAAGACACTACTGTATTTGCCGTTGTCATGTTTTAGCAGTAAGAGCGGGTCGTAATTTTTATCTTAACCGGT
>JBJKTB010000503.1:0-2660 GCA_046703345.1 Ignavibacteriaceae bacterium | reverse complement strand
GAGATGAAAGTTCCGGTTAAAGGATTCGCAGGCGGCGACAGGCTTACTCTTAATCTTCCTGAAGTCCAGGAAAATTTAATTAGGAAAGTATGCGCTACAGGCAAGCCCGTAGTGCTCGTTCTTCTTAACGGCAGCGCGTTAAGCATTAACTGGGAGAATAAAAACATTCACGCGATCGTTGAGTCTTGGTACGGAGGTGAAGCGGCCGGTACTGCTGTCGCGAATGTACTATTCGGAGATTATAACCCTTCGGGCAGACTGCCGGTTACTTTCTATGAATCTGTAAATCAGCTTCCGCCGTTTACTGATTACGATATGAAAGGAAGAACTTACAGGTATTTCAACGGACCCGTGATTTATCCCTTCGGCTTCGGACTGAGCTATACTACTTTCTCTATCGGTGCGCCCCGCCTGGATAAAGACAAGATAAGCACTAACGGCTCGGCTAAACTTTCTGTAGATGTGAAGAACACGGGAACAGTGACCGGTGAAGAGGTTGTTGAACTTTTTGTTAAAGGTAAAGGCTTAAAAGAAAACGGAGCGATTAAATCGCTTAAAGGATTTAATAAAATATTATTGAAGCCGGGACAAACTAAAATCGTAGAATTCGATATCTCTCCCGAAACGCTGCAGGTTTATAAAGACGGAGTCGGATTTATTGTTTTCAAGGGAAAACATTCCTTGATGGTCGGCTCATCATCTGCGGATAAGGATTTAAAAGAAGTAAATTTAACTGTGGACTGATCGCTAAGACTGTATTCGCGTGCTGACTTTTTAAAAAGAGAATTTATTTGACGATATAAAAAAATTATCGCAGCGATAATTTTATTATTAATTCCGGCTCGAGAGAAAATTAAATTCGTCGCGATATTTAATTTCCTCCGCTCGTATTATTTATTAAATTTGCCGTGATTAATAATTTATTAACGGGGATGCTAATGTTCTTAAGCAGAAAATTTTCTTCTATCCTGATTTTATCCTTCATTTTAATATTAACTATAAGTGTCGATGCGCAGCAGAACCTTATGCTGCCCCGCTTCAGCGCAAGTCCATATTTTGATGAGCAGGAACTTATCTTCAATTTTGATCCGGAAGTGAAAATAACTATCAACGCCCCGTCTCCCGCATCGTTCGATAAAAACAAACCGACCGAAGTAATCTTCTTCGCGCTTCCCAACGGCAACACAACCGATCAGACAATCGGCAAGATTATGGAGCCGGGAGACGACTGGCATTACGATATTCAGCATATTGGGGCGCAGACTAGGTTTGTAAGAGAACATGACAAGTCAAATAACATAGTTACTGTTTATCTCGAGACCGCTCAGAAAAGCTGGCCTTCCTGGAGAAGTAAATATTCAAACAATGCCGCGCTCGTTAAATCGATTGTGGATTCGGTAAGAAATATCTTTGCGAGATATAACCCCTTCATCGTGCTTACCGGACACAGCGGCGGCGGCGGTTTTACTTTCAGCTATATGGCCGCAGTGCAGAACATACCAGATGAAATAAAAAGGATCTCATTCCTCGACAGCGATTATAATTACGACGATACATACGGAAGCAAGCTGAAGAACTGGCTTAACGCTTCGGATGAGCATTATCTCTGCGTGATAGCTTACAACGACAGCGTCGCGCTTTATAACGGCGCGCCGATCGTCAGTCCTACCGGCGGCACCTGGTACAGAAGCAAATTGATGGAGAAATATCTCTCGAATTATTTTACTTTTTCTTCGGAAGAAGACTCGTCCTTCATAAGGTATACGGCGTTAAACGGAAGGATTAAATTTTTTCTTAAGAAGAATCCCGAACGCGCAATTCTTCATACGGTGCAGGTCGATCTTAACGGATTTATAGAAGGCATACTGTCAGGAACTCAGTATGAAGGAACGGACTATACTTACTACGGACCGAGAGCTTATCCGTGGTACATACAGAAAGACGTCCCTTTGCCTCCGGCGCTCAACATTCCTCCGCGTCCTTCCGGAGCTTTGGGCGGAATGGAATTCATGAAGAAAGTCGAGAACATGACATTCGATCAGCGGGAGGAAGAAATATATAACGAAGTATCCAAAGGCAACATTCCCGATTTTCTAAGACATACGATTAGAATAAAGACAACCGCGTCCGACGCTGCAGGCAGACAGCATACGGTTTATTATGAAGTAATGCCGGACTATCTTGCGGTGGGATCCGACGCGGATTACTGCCGCATACCTACCGGTCCTATTACTGCGCAGAAGCTCGGGCTTTTATTCGGAGCTAATCTTCCTACGAGCAAAATGGTTGACGACATATACATTAACTCAACCTGCAAACTGGCGCCGGTGTTTTATCCGTGGTCCGATACGAGTACGATGGTAATCAGATTCATTCAGCACAGCGTAACAATAGATTCTCAGAGAGCGGCGGCCGGCGGCATTCTCGGCGAGCTTACCGGCGGTATTCAGAAAGACGTTGTACTGAGCAACAAGATTGCCGAGAAGCCTAATAACGTGGTAATATACGGCTGGCATCAATTGAACGGACAGCCTATACAGCCGCTGTACAACGGCCATATTAACTGGTACCTCGATTACAGCCACGGCATCAGATATATCAATAACGAGGTGCTTGTCGACAGTACTCTGATGACAATACCCCAGATATTAAAGGACCCT
>JBJKTB010000502.1:0-3775 GCA_046703345.1 Ignavibacteriaceae bacterium | reverse complement strand
CTCCCTGAAAAAAGGAATTCAAAATTAAGCAGTAATGCGTAATTTGTCAATAGTAACTGCTTAAAAATCTATTTTTATTTGTGTAAATTTAATCAAATTATTGAAATTAAACTAATAAGGCCGCTGCAGAACAGCGGCCTCGAGATAAGTATAGGAGAGAGTACAGAAAAAGAAGAAAATTATGGTATCCGAATAAATCTGACTTTTTTAATAAGAAAATCCTACTGTTATATAATGCACGTTCCCGAATATCTGGTAAGGCTCAATCGCGTAATCCAGACGGAACGGAATACCTGAAACTTTCGATTTAATACCCACACCGGCTGTCCAGCTTCTTTCATCATAATTGAACATATAGCCGACTCTTGCGGTAAATACGTCCAGGAACTGGTATTCTGCGCCGAATTTCGCTTTCTCACCGAAATCTCTCGGATGCCTTGATTCAACGCTAACTGTAATAGATTTCGAGACTTCGTCATCAAATAAAAACTGCAGCGGCTTAACCGTAGCGCTGAAACTGACCGCGAAAGGCAGGGAAAAGTCGGTGTTTTCATAACGTAATTGCCTTGAAACATTATACAGCGCGGCACCAAATGTAATTCCGTTATAATGGAAATCATAAAAAGCGCCGACATCAATAGCAAAAACATCCTGAATATATTTACGAAGCGTAAGTGAACTTTCCAGGTTTGGATCGCCGAGCGAATCGCCGGCAGTAGCTACCCACGCCTGGCCGAGATTTTGACGAGCGTACTTAATGTGAACTCCGTATGAGAATCTGTCGCTTACTCTCTGCGAAAACGCTAATCCCACCGAAATAGCTGTAGGCGTAAAAGTACCTGTTTCGATGTACCCCTGTTCATTTGCGGCTCTTCGGGTTAAGTAAAATGTTCCGTAGTCCATCGCAAGAAGACTGAAGCCGAAAACTCCGACATCAGGAATTCGAAACGAAGCACCTACGGCATTATAATTAATATCGGCAATTCCCTGCGTGCGGTTCAGACTTAAGTCCACATTATCGGGAACAAATCCAAGCAAAGCAGGATTCCAGAATACCGCGTCCGCGTTGAAAGTAGTAGTGACACCTACTCCGCCTCTTCCCATTACTTCGGCGGAAACAGGATTTTCAAGGAACCGGAATCCGGCCTGCGCCTGTTCCACCTGCGCGCTCGCGGAAAAAATAATAGCGGAACTTAATGTCAGCACTGCTATTAAGATCTTTCTACTAATTTTCATCAAAACCTCCGTTATATACCAAATGGCTCTTTGGAAATTCCATTATAAAAATCCTGTTTAAGAATTATCGAACAATAATAAATTTGACGAACTGGTTATCAAGCGGCTTGCCGTTGAGATCCTGGCAGTCGGTTACAGCAAGAACATAAATACCGCTTGTAACGTACTGGTTATTATCCGTCCTTTGATCCCATTCCTCGTCTGCCGTTCCGTAATGATTAATTGTTTTTACCAGATCGCCCGTTTCCGTAAATATTCTCAAAGTACATTTAACCGGTAAGTTGAAGAAAGAAATTTTATCAGGCGATCCGGAGGTTAAACCTTTTCCCGCAGCTACCGTAGCGGGATTAGGTACAACTCTAACCGCCCCTGAAGTGTTTAGACCCGGCTTAAAGGAAACAGCAGGCACTTGTGTTCGGTTCGCGAATCTGGAGCTTTCCAGTTTTTCTCCTGGATATATACCGTCTTTATTTTGAGTACCGTTATTAACAGCAGTTACGGCATAGTAGTAATCAACTCCGCGCGTAACGTTCTTATCCACAAAGGTCGTCTGATTTTTATCAGTAGTAGTATAAATAAGCTGCCATCTAGCGCCGCTGTTCTGATCAAGCGGGTCGTTAACGAGAAGAGCGCCCTGCTTTCTGTACACTTTCCACTCATACCAGTCATCTGCTCCTGTAATCGTATTCTGAAAATAAGATTGATCCGGATAAGACCAGTTTACTGTAATTCTATCCGGACCAGAAGTAACTTCAATATCCGGAGGAGGAGGAGCAGTAGGAACGCTTCCGCCATTGCTAATCTTATTCCATGCCCAGTTAGCCCGGTCGAGTGTGTTCCAAAGTGAATCCTTACCCGCCTGCAGTATAATACTGTCTTTCTGAGCGTCAGTAATGGTACCGTTAAACCAGAGCTTACCTATCGAATCGGCTTCTTCCCAATTAAGACCGCCGACGCCAACAGCATAAACAAAAGTTAGTGAATCGTATCTTCCGATTTTCGAATCCTTAGTCAACTCATAGGGACCGACGGTAATGAAGCGCATAGGACCTTTTTCCGGCGATGTAGCAAAGCCGGCAGTTGTCTCATCCAAAGGAAAGCGGCCGCGACTGTCATCGCCTCTGTATGTCTGCAGCAGCCCCAAATCCCTGCGGCCCCATAGGTCCTGAAGAATTGAAGCGTGCGGCATTGAATACGGCTGAGTGACATCATCGGTTCTATCTGAAACCGATTTATCGGCATGAAGCAATGTATATCCGGGCACGGCAGTTGAGTATAAGAAGCCTGTATTTCTATCCGGATCACCCGCGTCGTCCGTCGAGCCGTTGCTGTAGGTTCTTGTATTCAGATATTTCCAGTCGTAATAATAAGCGACGTAAAGCGAATCGCGAAGATTATTAGGAACAAGTTCCGATTTTCTTTTAAACCAGCTGTCGAGATCGTCTTCGCCTTCATAAGAGAAAGCTCCCGCCACTGCTCTTTCCCCCGCTTTAGTCGGACCGAAACTAAAAGATATTGGCCACCAGAATCTTATTGTCTGATCCGGTAAAGTATCTTTGGAAGTAGCGGCATTTCTCGGAAGTTTAATTTCGCCGGTAAACTTCTGCGTGGCTTTCCAGATAAAATAGTCGGCGTTATTAGGATTACTGAACCCGTACATCTGCACATGGCTTCTAATTCCGAATTGAGGAAGCACGTCTTCGAACACTATCATTTCATCGGCAGGAATATTTTTATCAACATACCACTGATAAGGCGGATCAAGTCTGATCCCGTCCACTGTTACATGCGGTGGTCTGTATCTTCTAACCTCGTAAGCCCAGTCAGTCATGCCGTAGTTGGTAAGAGCGTCTCCCCTTGTAAACATGGCATCGGTATTTCCGTTCTCGTCTTTTATTCCGTTAGCGTCGAGTACTAAAGGATTAAAGATCTGGTATAGCATATTCGACTGATACCAATCCATCGGCCAATAAAATATTTCTGTTGCAGCCGCGTTGCTTCCAACAAGATTCCAGCTGAACTGAGACTGAAGCCCGCCGTCGCCCATTAATGTATTCATACTCATATCAAAATGACCTACATTAAGATCCATCGGCGGAGGGTTATAATTCGGTTCCTGCGACAAAGCAAACGAAACCGGAATTAATACCATCAAAACAATCATTTTATAAATTAAGCGTTGTTTCATTTTTGTTCCTTACCGTAGTATAGTTTTATTATTATAACGGCTTATTCCGCCGGAATTAAAAATTCAAATGAACGCCGAGTATATATCTCCTCGGATTTAAGAATACTGTCGCCTGGGGATAAGTAACTTTAATATGGTTATCGTCCGATTTATACTGCCCCCATTCATCGCTTCCGCCTTTATCCGGAGTTCTCAAAGAAGTTTTATACTGATCGTATTGAGTCTGCGTCATCGTTGAAGTATTCAACCATTTATTGTTTGTAAGATTGGTTACCGTAAGAACAACTTCAAGATTGCCCACGGGAGTTTCTATCGATTTTGAAGCTCTTAAATCGATGTTCCAGTAATTAA
>JBJKTB010000501.1:0-4711 GCA_046703345.1 Ignavibacteriaceae bacterium | reverse complement strand
CATATTGTATTCCTTTGAGTTAATCAAAAAGAGATTTATTTATTTGATCGTCCCCCTCGGTCCGGATGCCGTGATTATACAAATCGGTTGATGCCAGCGTAATGAACTTAGTCCATTTCCCCTCGCCGGCGGTCCCTAATGCCAGTGCGTTTTTGTAGGCGTTAACTTTAGCGCTTAACTCATCAGCCTGGTAAAGAGTAATCGCCTCGAGTGTTTTTGGTACAACCGGTGAGGCGTATTCCAGTTTACCCTGATGGCTCAATATCAAATGGATAAGACAGTTTTTCAATTCTTCGGGAAAACCGTCTATCTTCTTTGCCTCTTCCTCAATTATCATAGCCGAGATTACAATGTGTCCGAGTAGTTTTCCTTTATCCGTATAGTCAAACGAAACATCAAAGCTGAGTTCCTCGGTCTTTCCGAAGTCGTGCATCATTGCGCCGCAGACGAGAAGATCGCGGTTTATCTCGGGATGAATATCGCACATCAGATCGCATATACGAATTATTTCTAGCGTATGCTCTATAAGTCCGTGCAGGTATGAATGATGCCACGACTTGCCGGCCGGAGCGACAGAGAATTTTCTAAGGTTTTCACCGTCGAATACTCTTTTCATCAAAGTACGGAGATAATGATCTGATATGTTGTCTACTCTCGATACAAATTCTCCCTTCATTACTCCGGGATCTCTCCTAGAAACCGGGAGAAAATCCGACGGTGAAATTTTTTCGTTAGATTTAAGAAGACGAATGTTATTAATTCTTATTTGCGGAGTTCCCTGAAAGTCGTCCATCGTACCTGTAACTTTAAGAACATCGCCCGGCCGAATCGATTCGTAAAAATTCTCGAAGCCCTCCCACACGTTTGCGTTTATAGTAAGCGACTTATCTCCAAGTTCCAGTAAAAGATATTCCTTACCGGCTTTCGTAAGCCTTATCTCCCTTTTCTTCAGAAGAAGGTAATGATCTATCGAGTCTCCCTTTTCTAGAGTGCTTAGTGCTTTCTGATCGGACATAAAATTTTATTCTGCAGTTTTTTATTTAACTTATGAAATTATTATACAAGTTGCATCATAACCGGCAAATTATAGCGGGGATAATTGTACCGTAAAAAATTTCTAATAATATGAATCCGGAATTCCGGCGCTTTACCGGAAGTAATATTTATTTGTCTATTATTTCGAACAAACTTTTTTTCGGAAGATGAGCAATTACAGCGCGACGCAGCAGGTCTATCGATACAGCAATCGTACTGCCGTTGTCAGACTCCTGAACCACTCCGATAACCCCTGTAAAAGGTCCGTCCAGAATCTGCACTTTAGTGCCAGCTACTAATCCCTCTTTAATATATAAATCCGCCTTTGAGTCCAGCATTTTCTTGAGATTTTCTATCTGCCAGTCGGGAATCTTAGCTGGTCTGCCGCCGTCAAAAACGCACCGCACCACAGAATACTTTTCGAGTGAAGCTACTCTTTCTTTCTCGTCTGCATAAATAAAAATATAACCGTGAATAAGAGGTTCGGTTATCTTTTTCTTCCGGTCGCTCCACTGTTTTACCTTGGTTATCGTAGGAAGATAATAATGTATATTTAGTTCACCAATTTGTTCGGCAGCTTTAAACTCGCTTCTCGGTTTTGTGTAGAGCGCAAACCATGCTTTTTCGCGGCCGCTTTGAATTTTATTGGTGTCTGTACTGTTTTCCATCAATTAATCTATAATGAATGAATAATTAGTTAACCTACTTATTTAACCGGTTCTAAAGCACTGCCGCCCTTCCGATAGAGTAATATACAATACCTTCCTTCTGCATAATTTCGACATCATACAAATTTCTTCCGTCAAATACGACCGGATTTTTAAGAAGAGATTTTATTTTCGAAAAATTAGGCGTTCTGAATTCGTTCCATTCTGTAACTATAATAAGCGCATCGGCTTTTTCAATAGCACTATAAGCGTTCTCTGCATAAATTATCTTGTCTCCAAGCACTGCCCTGCTCGTTTCAACCGCTTCTGGATCATAAGCAGAAACGCCGGCACCGGCCTCCATCAGTTTTTCAACTAATTTTAACGCAGGAGCTTCTCTTACATCGTCGGTATTAGGTTTAAATGCCAGTCCCCAAACCCCAAAATTTTTACCTTTTATACTGCCGTTGAAGTGTGCAAGTATCTTTTCGAAAAACAGCTGCACTTGATTTTTATTAACGTCAATAACAGACTTCAATATCCTAAAATCATATTTGTTTTCATTAGCAGTATTAACAAGGGCAATAACATCTTTAGGAAAGCACGAACCGCCGTAACCTATTCCGGGGAAGAGAAATCTTTTCCCAATTCTCGAATCGGAACCGATGGCTACTCTAACTTTATCAACATCTGCGCCTGTAAGTTCGCAAAGGTTGGCAATCTCGTTCATGAATGAAATTTTTGTGGCCAGAAAAGAATTTGCGGCGTACTTGGTCATCTCAGCAGAACGTTCGTCCATAAAATAAATCGGATTACCGGATCTAACAAAAGGTTCGTAAAGAAGATTTAATATGTCTTTTGTTTTCTGATTTCTCGTTCCGATAACAACTCTTTCCGGCTTCATAAAATCGTCAACTGCCATGCCTTCTCTTAAGAATTCCGGATTAGACGCCACATCAAAATCAAAGTTCGGCGCATGCTTTGTGATAGCTGCTCTTACTTTATCGCTTGTGCCTACGGGTACTGTGCTTTTATCGATAATGATTTTGTAGTCTAGTTTAGGTTCTGTTTTAAATAATCTGCCCAGATCGTCGGCAACGCCCAAAACATATTTTAGATCGGCGCTGCCGTCGCCGTCTTGCGGAGTAGGCAGGCAGAGAAATATTATTTCCGAATCTCTAACCGATTGATGGAGATCGTTCGTAAACTTAAGCCTTCCGTTTTTAATGTTTCTCTCGAAAATAACATCGAGGCCGGGCTCAAAAATCGGGATGATACCGTTTTTCATTTTTTCAACTTTTGAAGAATCGATGTCCACGCAGATAACATTGTTACCTGTTTCGGCGAAACATGTTCCGGTTACGAGTCCTACGTACCCGGTTCCTACAACAGCAATATTCACGCAATCCTCCTAATAATTTGGTCTTAAAATATAACTATTGAAGAATTAAGTTGGAAGGTTGTGCCGAATTATAAGATGCGGAATGGATTTAATTTAAATTAAGAACGTATCTCATTTTTTCCGAAAAAGTTTCTTCGTCAATCGGCTTCTGAATTACCGCCGCTACCTTAAGATTGTTGTAATCTGATTTCAAGCCTTCAGAATCGGATTCCGCGATAATTATTACAGGCATTTTGAAATTCTTGTCATCCTTTCTCACTTCCTTAACCAGTTGAACCCCGTTCATTAGCGGAAGGTCGAATGCCGTGATTAACAGTGAGGGCAGTCTGTGCGAAATCATTTTTACGGCTTCATAACCGTTTGTTACTGGCTTCAATACGAAATTGGGGAAATCCTCATGAATTATTTTTTCGATTTTCCTTATAACCCTTGGATCATTTTCAACCAGAAGTACCGTATTCTGTGAACAAGGAACAGTGAAATGGAATTCACTGCCTTTCCCCTTTTCGGAATAAAACCAGACTTCGCCGCCGTGCTTTTCAATAATTTCCCTAACCAGCGATAGCCCCAGACCTGTTCCCTTCTCACCTTTTGTGCCGCCTGTGGTAAACATTTTTTCTATCTTAAAGAGCTTTGATTTGTTTTCCTCAGGAATTCCGATGCCGTTGTCTTTTATTACGAACTCGATGAAACGGTCGTTGAAAATATCTGCCGATATATCGATAGTTTTTCCGTCTTCTGAGAATTTTATGGCGTTGCTTAAAAGATTGGTTATAACCTGAGTTAGAAGTCTCTCGTCAGCTTCAACGTAAATTGATTCCTTAATGTTTACGTTTATTTCCAGCTTCTTCCTAATAGTGTTCCCGGTTTGCAGAGATATGCAATTGTAAACAAGAGCCTGGGCATTTAAGCGCAGAGGCTCAATCTTAATTCTTCCCATCTGCAGGCGCGACCAGTCAAGCAGATAATTAATAAGCTGAAGCTGGTTCTGGGAAGAGTCATTAATATAGCTGAGATACTCCTGTCTTTCTTTGGAAGAAAGTTCCGGCTCGTTTATCAGTATTTCTGCAAAGCCGAGAATACTTGTAAACGGCGCTCTCAAATCATGCGAGAGCATCGAGATGAATTTGTCTTTTGACGAGTTGAGCTCTTTGTAGTTTTCGAGCAATTTTTTTAGACTCAACTCCTCGGTCTTTAGCTCAGTAATATCCGATACGATTCCGAAGAACTCGCACGGCGTGCCGTCGGGATTTCGTTTAATGAAAACCGACTCGTCGATCCAGACAACCGATTTGTCCTTTTTTACAATACGATAGATAAAGCGGGCTTTACTGCGCGAAGCATCGCTTGCGAACTCGTTGAAATCTTTCTTTACGTGATATAAGTCTTCGGCATGAATCAGCGCGTTTCCTCTACCGGGAAAGTGTTTTATCTCTTCCTGGTTGTAGCCTGTAACCGATAATATATTTGAAGAATAATGAACAACGTCATCGCCGTCAGTTTTCTTAGACTGCCAGAAAAAGTGTCCGTCCATTTCAGCAAAGTAGGAATCTGCCGGCCAGCCGGTATTCTCTTTTTGCGAACCTTTACTGCTGTTATTCTCTTTTATTTCCGGTTTACCCATAAA
>JBJKTB010000500.1:0-2610 GCA_046703345.1 Ignavibacteriaceae bacterium | reverse complement strand
TCTTTAGGTTGGAATGGATTTAAATCATGCAGCTTTGCTTCAAATTGCTGCCACTGGTCTAGCGGATATATGTCAATACACTTCGATGTTCCTTTCGTCATTACGAAAGTGTCGTTTGCCTCTGGCGCTACATGCTTGCGCAGTTTCGCGGGTATGCTCAACCTGCCTTTAGCATCGACCGAATATGTGAATTGACCTTTAAACAAAATTCTTACCTATGTTTGCAAAAATTCACCACAATTCCCCACTGCTTCCCAAAATAAGTCAAAATATTTTCTAAAGTCAAGAAAATTTTTCCTTTTTCCCCACAGAATCGAACTTTTTAACTGGTGGGGAAAATATCAATGCGTCCTATGCTTGCAGCATAATCTTCCCCAATATCCCCTATATAATAGATTGAATCCGGTTTCCGGCACTCTGTACGGAAATTTAACCGGCATTCTTCCAATCGGACTCCCGGCACAAATCTATTTTTCAGGTTGAATTATCAAAGTCTGTTGAGCATATTAATTAACATTAATTTTTAACTCATCTCGGATGTAAAATGAAACAAGATCTAAACTTTAGTGTACCTATTATTCTACCCGCAGTTTTTATCATTCTTTTCTTTCTTTCTTTTCCCCGGTCAATCTTCCCGCAGCAGCTTAATTACAATAACGGAGCTTATGCTAAAGTTGACGGAGCCGAAATATGGTATCAGATAAAAGGACAAGGCGAGCCGGTAGTGATTATTCCGGGCGGTCCCGGAGATTCGCACGTATATCTTACTCCCTGGTTTGATGAACTGGCGAAGAATTTTAAGGTAATTTATTTCGACGCTTTCGGAAGGGGAAAATCCGCAAGAGCTAAGAATCCCGATGAATATTCTTTTCAACGGGACGTTAAAGACCTTGAGGGATTAAGAAAGGCGCTCGGCATTGAACGCTGGAGCGTTGTCGGCCATTCATACGGCGGAATGGTAGCGCAGCAGTACGCTCTAGATTACCCTAACTCCGTTGACAAATTAATTCTGTCGGATACTTTTTACGACGCTGAGATGTGGCAGGAGAATGACGATAACTCGAATTATGAGATTAAAAATCAGTATCCTGAAAAGTGGAATGAGATAACGAAGCTCCGCAACGAAGGCTTTAATTCCAGCTCTCCCGAACTTCAGAAGGTTTACGGAGTCCCTGGCGGGCTCTTGTACTTCTATAATGCTTCAAATTATTACAAGATCAGATCCGACTCGCTTAGTTTCAATCCGAATGTGTATTATCAGATAGTCGGAGCGGACGGCGATTTCCTTATCGGCGGAGATATAGGCAAACTCGATTTCAGAACCAGGTTAAAATATTTGAAAATGCCTGTGCTAATAATTGCCGGTAGATTCGACCGCGTATCGGTTCCGAGATTCGCGGTGAAGTATAAAGAATATGCGCCTCAGGCAAAGTTTGTAATGTTCGAACAAAGCGGACATAATCCTTACATAGAACAAACTGAAAAATACTTCAGACTTCTCACCGATTTTCTTGAGGAAGGTAAATAATTCAGATAAAATTAAACCACTAAAGGAGGAGCTATGACAAAACGAATACTTCTTATGCTTATCGTTTCGGCCGCATTTTCTTTTTTCGTTTTCGGTCAGATGAATCGCGGAAACGCAAACAGTAAAGACTCGAATAATTTAGTCTACAATATTCAGCAGGGCTTTGTAGACGCCAACGGCGTGATGATTTACTACGAAGAATTCGGCAGAGGCAAGCCCTTGCTTATACTTCACGGCGGTCCCGGCGCATCGCACGATTATTTTCTTCCTTATCTTGTTCCGCTTGCCAGAAATAATAGATTAATATTTATTGATGAACGAGGATCCGGGCAGTCTCAGAAACTAGATGATGTAAAACTATACACCGTAGAGAACATGGTTGAAGATGCTGAGGCCGTCCGAAAAGCCCTTCATCTCGGAAAAATTTCACTTCTCGGGCATTCGTGCGGAGGCGTGCTTGCTCAGGCTTACGCGTTAAAGTACCAGAAAAATTTATCGCACCTTATTTTGTGCAGCACTTTTCCCAGTACTTCACAGATGAACGAAGTTTTTAAAAAGATGGAAGAAAATATGACTCCCGACCTTCTTGCCAAGATTAAAACACTGGAAAAAGAAGGATTGTTCGGGCACGGCGAACTTTACGAGCAGAACAGGTATCCGAACAAATACATGATTGCTGCCTGGGGCAGAGGCTACTTTCCTTACCTTTACCAGCGGCATCCTGATCCTAATTACGATCCGGTTGCAAACGGAAATATGTCGTGGGATCTCTATCGGGAAATGTGGGGCTCAGACGGCGAGTTTGTTATTGACGGCAATCTTAAATCTGTAGAATATGTAGACAAACTTCATACGATCAAAGTGCCGACCTTAATTACCTGCGGCGATCACGACGAATGCGATCCCTCTCTGTCCAAGGAAATGCACGAAAAGATCGCCGGTTCAAAACTGGTAATCTTTCCGCAGAGCGGTCACATGACTTTTGTTGATCAGCCGGATATGTTTATTAAAACCGTTGACGATTTTCTTCATAACAAATAAACTCATTAAAAAAGACACTTATGTTTCATGCGGCCGTATCT
>JBJKTB010000499.1:0-3028 GCA_046703345.1 Ignavibacteriaceae bacterium | reverse complement strand
CTTCATTGCTTTTCCTTTTTTATATGGCTGTTAATGCGGGTATGTTAAGCAATTATCCTTTCTTGCAATATGTGTGGCCGAAAATGTATATCAGTTATACACTTGGTTCGCATCCGGCTATTGTTATTCTGGGCGTAATACTCGGCATTAAACTTCGTGAACATCTTGTTAATCCAGACCACTCAAAAATTTTAACATGGGCTTTCGGTTTTAGTGTTTTTTTACTTATAGCAGGATTGTTTCTGCATCAATTAAATAAACTTGATAAAATATTTATCATAAGTAAAAACCTGGCTACGGCACCTTGGTGCCTGCTTAGTTCTACATTTACCATATGGATCTGGATGGCTGTTTACTGGCTCGTTGATATGAAGGGCTTCAGTTCATGGTTTAAGATTGTAGAACCGGCCGGGATGAACCCGTTGTTTGCATATATATTGGCGCCGTTTGTTGTAGAGTGTTTTGCCCTTTCGGCTCTTTTATTTAACGGCTTCGATGTATATTCATGGTTCGGCGGAGCCTTCTTCAGCGGCTTTTTGCGAGCGGTTTTAATTGCGTTGTTAATGACATGGCTTCCCGGTTACCTGGGTAAAAAGGGTCTTCAATTAAAATTATAATAAACTAAATATGGCTATAAGAGATATGAAAAAAATATTATTGCTGTTTTTATTTGTTTTTCTTTCCATACCGCAGATATATTCTCAGAAGATTAAGGTATTAACAAATCAAGTCGGCTACGAGACGGCAGGTATTAAAACCGCAGTGATCGAAGCTTTTCAGGGAGATAAAATTACAAACTGTTTTATAAAACTGTATGATAACGACAAACAGGTTGTTGCAGTAAAACCAATTGAAGTTGGCAGAATAGACCAGTGGAAGAATTGGTACTTCTGGACGGTTGATTTTTCCACAGTTCGTCAGGAAGGCAAATATTATATTGAATGCGAAACCAACCGCGGACGGTTCTATTCGTTTCCTTTCTTAATACAGAAAAATGTTCTCGATAGGCAAATCCTCTCGGATGTCGTTGCATATTTCAAAGAGCAACGCTGCGTTGGACAAATGGAAAAAGCAGATAAGAAGATGGTCTCTCCTTTAGGTAAAAGCGATACAATAGATGTCCATGGCGGATGGCAGGATGCAACAGGTGATTACGGTAAACATCTTTCGCATTTATCATACACAAATTTTTTCGTTCCGCAGCAGATTCCGCTTGTAGTGTATAGTTTATGTAAAAGCTACGAGATGCTTGATAAAAGGAATAATGATAATTTCACACAATTCAAGAAAAGAATTCGTGATGAACTTTTATACGGAGCGGACTACCTCGTTAGAATTAAGGATCCTAACGGAACCTTCTACAGATCCGTATCGGCACCGGGTCCGGGTAAAAAACCCGAAGACCGCAGAATATCTCCGGCTATGACAGGATTTAGTATACGAAATGCAAAAAACGATACCGTAACATATACAGGCAGAATGAAACTTATAAATAGGAAGAGAGCTTATGAAGTAGGATTTAGCGACGGAGGAGGAATTTCGATCGCAGCTCTGGCCATGGCTTCACAGTTTAACGTCTGCGGGGATTTCTCATCTAAAGTTTACCTTAAATGCGCCGAAGATGCTTTTAATTATTTACAAGAAAATAATCCGGCTATGGTAAAAGAAGTAAAGAATAATATAATTGACGATTACTGTGCCCTTGCCGCAGCAGTTGAATTATACAAAGCTACTCAAAATGTTGTTTACAAAAAGGCTGCCGATAAAAGAGCCGCTAATCTTATGGATAGGTTAACCACTTGGGGAAAATATTCCAACTACTGGCGGGCCGACGACGGTGACCGCCCGTTCTTCCATGCCGCAGACGAAGGCTTCCCGGTAGTTTCTCTGATTTACTACATGGATATTTGCGATAATAATAAAAAGCAAAAAGTTTTAGATGTAATTAAAAAGTCGCTCGAATTTGATTTAGCCATAACTTCGGAAGTACCTAATGCATTCGGTTACGCACGGCAGTTAGTTCAGCATAAAAACGATAAACGCAACAGCAGTTTTTTCTATCCTCATGATACCGAAACCGCACCCTGGTGGCAAGGCGAGGATGCACGTCTAGCATCGTTATCCTGTGCCGCAAGGCTTGCTATTCCGTACTTCAAATCGGATAAAAACTTTACGCATGAACTTGAAAAATATGCCGACGATCAGTTGAACTGGATACTTGGTCTTAATCCTTTTAATGTTTGCATGTTAAGCGGTGTGGGGTATAATAATCCCGAATACATGTTCTTCGGGAGCTATCAATATAAAAATATGCCAGGCGGAATTTCCAACGGCATAACTGCCGGGTTCAATAACGAACATGATATTGATTTTAATATTCCTTATTCGGTAACAGGTAAAGATAACGACTGGCGCTGGACAGAGCAGTGGCTGCCGCATGACTCGTGGTTCTTAATGGCGGTATCGACGGGCGAGTTTAAATAGTATTGAAATTGTATTTCGTTAACACCGGGATATTATAAAACGTTGAATTTATTTTGCTTGTGAGTGACATGATTTTCAATTAATACTCATAAAATTGGAATTCTCACTAACAGCTTCGGAATCCCGGCGTTAACCTTAAAACAGAACAGAAAAAATAATTAAGAATTAACTTCAAAATTATTCGGTAACAGTTTGGAGGTATTATGTGGCGTATTATTGTTTCGGCAGTTTTAATTGTTCTTATTGCTTCCTGTGCTGGTCCTCAGTTAATGAAATCTAACACCGAGCAAGGGAAGTATATAGTTGGATATCTTTTTCCCGGTGACAGCCTTATAAATGGAAACGATATCGCAGTTGAAAAATTAACACATATTATTTATGCTTTTGCCGATATTAATGATGGTATAATAAAACATGGGTTTAAAAACGATGTTGAGAATTTTAAAATTCTAAATCAAGCCAAAGAAAGAAATCCGTTTCTAAAAGTTTTAATATCGGTTGGAGGCTGGACGTGGTCGGGCGGATTTTCCGACATGAGTCTTAC
>JBJKTB010000498.1:0-2910 GCA_046703345.1 Ignavibacteriaceae bacterium | reverse complement strand
CTCAAGAAGATACTGCATGTTCCACCAGGTAGACGGATTATACGTAGACTCTGACGTAAAGTTTGCTGAATTGAAAGGTACGCTGGTTACTTTCGCAAAACAGTTTTACGGTTCGTATCTTAAATACCGTTTCAGACCAAGCTTCTTTCCGTTCACCGAGCCTAGCGCCGAGATGGATATAACGTGCTTTTTATGCCACGGTAAAGGATGCAAAGTATGCAAGCATTCCGGCTGGCTCGAGATACTCGGCTGCGGCATGGTTGACCCGAACGTATTCAAACATGTTGATTACGATCCTGAAAAATACACCGGCTACGCGTTCGGAATAGGAATAGAGCGCACGGCAATGCTTAAATACGACATAAACGATATAAGAGTATATTTTGAGAACGATTTAAGATTTTTAAAACAGTTCTGATCCGGAGAATTCAAATTGAAAATTTCGTTAAACTGGTTAAAAGACTACATCGATTTAGAAGGCATTTCGACCGGCGAAATAGTTTCGCAGCTCACCATGTCCGGCCTTGAAGTTGAAGAATATACCGATCAAAAAGAAATTTATAAAGATTTTATAGTCGGTTTTGTAAAAGAAAAAGGCAAACATCCAAACGCAGATAAACTTTCTTTATGCACAGTTTCAAACGGAAAAGAAGATCTTCAGGTAATCTGCGGCGCGCCAAATGTGGCTGCCGGACAGAAAGTCGTCTTTGCGCCTATAGGAACGCTGATACCGAAAGGAAGCTTTAAGATCGGGAAAGCGAAGATACGCGGTGTAGAATCATACGGTATGATCTGCTCGGAAGCAGAACTTGAGCTGAGCGACAATCACGAAGGTATAATGGTTCTTGATGAGAATTTAAAAGAGGGAACTCCGATTACCGAAGCGCTATCGCTCAACGATACAGTATTCGAAATTGCCATTACTCCCAACAGACCGGACGCATTATCGCACATAGGGGTTGCAAGAGACCTTGCGGCGCTGTTCGGGAGAGAACTTCGAGTTCCGGAAATTTCAATAAAAAGATCTAAAGAAAACGTAAAGCAATCGGCATCAGTTGAAATTGAGGATGCGGTAAATTGCCCGCGTTACTCAGCTCTTGTAGTTAAGAACGTAACCGTTAAAGAATCTCCCGAATGGCTTAAGAACAGGCTGAGGAAAATTGGACTGCGCCCTATAAGCAATATAGTAGACGTAACCAACTTCGTAATGTACGAATGCGGCCAGCCGCTTCACGCTTTCGATCTTAAAATGCTCAGCGGGCAAAAAATAATTGTGAAGAGTACAGAAAAGGAATCTGAGTTTACTACACTGGACTCAAAGCTTAGAAAGCTTCCGGCGGGCACGCTTATGATTTGCGACGCCGAGAAGCCTGTTGCTATAGCCGGAGTGATGGGCGGAGAGAATTCCGAGATAAGCAATGACACAAAAGACATTTTAATAGAGAGCGCGCATTTTAATCCGGGAAGCATAAGAAAGACATCAAAATCATTAGGGCTGGGTACGGAAGCTTCATACAGATTTGAAAGATGGGTTGACCCTGGAAGCACATTATTTGCCGCAGAAAGAGCGGCGCAGCTTATCGCCGAACTGAGCGGAGGAGAAGCCGCCGATGGGAACATAGATGTTTACCCGAATGAAATTAAAGAGAAAGAAGTTCTTTTGCGCCTTGCTCGCGTTAAGAAGATTCTCGGCTACGACATCCCTAAAGAAGATATACAGGACATACTTGAAAAGCTCGGCTTCAAAATAATTCTGGATTCAGAATCTCAGTTCAGATATTCTATCCCTACGTACCGATCTGACGTTGAGAGAGAAATTGATTTAATAGAAGAGATTGCGCGTATCTACGGATACGACAATATTCCGACCATAGAAAAGATTTCAATCACGCTTGGAGAAAGAATCGATCAATCGGATTTTGCAGATCAGATGAGAAACAACACTTCCGCGTTAGGCTTTTACGAGATGATAAACAATCCTCTGCTCAGCTCAAAAGCGGCCGATATTACTGGAGAGAAAATCGCGATATTGAATCCTCAGAGTCAGGATATGGCTTATCTCCGTACATCTTTAATTCCCGGAGCGCTTCTTACTGTAGCGAAGAATATCAACGTTGGTGAAAGGAACCTTAATCTCTTTGAAATAGGAAATGTTTTTAACGGAAAAGAGGGAAAAAGCCGGATAAAAAGCTTCGATGATTTTACCGAAAGCAGCAGATTTCTAATTTTAATTACGGGTAAATTGAGCGAAAAAGGGTGGAATTCGGAAGAAAAGTCAGCCGATTTTTACTCATTAAAAGGTGTAATTAATGGTCTTATGGCAAAAATTTCGCTTGACAATGTTTTAAATGATTCATATTATCACGATGAGAATAGTATTTTCGATTTCCGGCTGGACAAAATTTACGAAAAATCTATAGCGGGAAGCGGCGGAAAGATAAGGAAGGACGTTCTTAAGCAGTTTGACATACAGCAGGACGTGTACTGTTTCGAATTTGATTTGAAGATACTGAGCGGAATAAAGACAGGCGGGAAGAAATTTGCGGAGCCTTTAAAATATCCCAAAGTAGTTAAAGACTTTGCATTTATATTCGATAAATCCGTAACTTTCCGGGAAGTAGCAGATTTTATAGGCAGTACAGGTTCAAAGATTCTTAAGTCGGCAGATCTGTTTGATCTGTTCGAAAGCGAGTCGCTCGGCAGCGGGAAGAAGAGCATGGCCTTCACATTGGAGTATTATTCGACCGAGCGGACCTTAACCGAGGAAGAAGTGGAGAAGGAATTTCTTTCTTTGATAGATTCGGTAGCAAAAAAATTCGACGCAAAACTCAGAGGCAATTAGTTGGGCGATCTGACAAAAAACGACATCCTTATAAACGATTTGAGTTATATCGAATCGCAGTTTACTAC
>JBJKTB010000497.1:0-3072 GCA_046703345.1 Ignavibacteriaceae bacterium | reverse complement strand
TTAAGTAATGAAGATTTTATTATAGAGGCTTTAAATGATAAAAATAATAAGACTCGCAATCAGCGCTTTTCTTTTCTCCGGATTAGTAAATATTTTTTTCGCACAGACAGGCGGCAGAATGAAAATTTCTATAAACGGCAGAGGCTATTATCATCTTCAGGGACTGGATATAATGATGTTCGACGATTTTTATTCTGAAGGACATCAGGGAGGATTAACCATAGTTCAATTCGGTACGAGAGTCGCGGCCAACGGTGATGTAAGGATCGATCCGACTCCGGGACAGTGGTCTCCCGTGCCGAAGGTAGGTGAAAGAACAGTTGACGGCAAGAAAGGTATAATAGAAGTGAATCTTCAGTATCCCGATTCAAGTAAGGAGGGCAAAGGATTTAACCCGATCATTTATCCCCATCTTTAATTTAAATATAAAGTGAGAACGGAAGCCGCAGGTTCAAGCCTAAAACTTACCGTTGATCTTGAAAAGCCCCTTCCTAAAAAATGGGCCGGCAAAGTAGGATTTAATCTGGAATTATTTCCGGGGCAGTATTTCGGTGAGCATTATTCGATGGACGGAAAGACAGGAGTGTTTCCGAGCCAGGCGTGCAGCGGATTTTATAAAGATGGCGAAGGAAATCTTCAGGCGGTACCAATGGCAGAAGGAAAAGAATTTACGGCTGCTGCTGGCGATAAGATGAAGGAGATAAAATTCGTCAGCTTAAAAAGCGATCTTCAATTGATTGACGGGAGAAGCCTTTATAATAACGGCTGGTTTGTATTAAGATCGGTGATTCCCGCAGGCGCAGTAAAGGGGGCCGTCGAGTGGGTTATCAGTGCGGCAGTCGATACATCATGGAGATATAAACCTGTAATTCAGGTTTCTCAGGTCGGCTATCATCCCAGACAGGTAAAGTTTGCGCTAATAGAACTGGACGGACTTACCGAGAAATTCGAACCGGTTAGTTTAATAAAAATAACCGATGATTCAAGTTACGCCGTAAAAACGGAACAAAGCCCTGTTCCGTGGGGAAACTTCCTGCGTTATAAATATCTTCGCTTTGATTTCAGCGGCGTAACTGAGGAAGGGCTTTTCAAAATTAAGTACGGTAAAATCGAGTCGCATGAGTTTGAGATAAAAAAGGACATTTATTCCCAGAACGTTTGGCAGCCTACGCTTGAGTATTTTCTCCCTGTGCAGATGTGTCATGTTAAAGTGGAAGACAGATACAGAGTATGGCACGGACTCTGCCACTATGACGACGCGAGGATGGCGCCTTTAAATCATAATCATTTTGACGGATACTTTCAGCACGGATCGACACTTACAAAGTATGGACCCGGCGAGCATGTGCCTGGATTAAACGAAGGCGGCTGGCACGACGCAGGTGATTACGATCTTAGAATTGAATCTCAGGCGGGAACGGTTTATAAATTATGTCTGGCATACGAATTTTTTAAGAATGATATAGACCGCACGTCGGTAGACGAGATAAACAGACTTGTACAATTAAATAAACCGGACGGCAAACCGGATATACTTGAGCAGATAGAGCACGGTTTATTAACTATTACTGGCGGATATGAAGCTTTGGGCAGGCTTTATCGCGGAATTATTTGTCCCACTCTTAAGCAGTACACTCTGCTGGGCGATGCAATGAACATGACTGATAATATTGTTTATAAACCTGGGGAAAAAGATCAGGTTCTGCAAAAGCAGCTTCCGGAAGACGATAGATGGGTATTTACCGAAGATAATCCTGAGAGGGAACTATACGTGGCTTCGGTGCTTGCGGCATCATACAGAGTGATGAGGGAATTCAGTCCGGAACTCGCTGTAAAGTGTTTAAAGATAGCTGAAAAAATTTATAAGGACGATTCTGCAGCTCCGGAGAAAGATAAAATTAATGCGGCTGCCGAATTATATCTTTCAACCTCAAAGAAAGAATACGCGAAGACAATCCTAGATAATAAAAATATAATAAGCAGAGACGTTATGAAGTACGCGATAGTTCTCGGCCGGGCAGTGAAAAAATTGAACGATGAGAAATTTACTGCCGATATTAACAAAGCGGTTAGTAAAGCTTTCGATAAAATATCTGAAGAACAGAAAGAGACACCTTACGGAGTTCCCTATAAGCCTTACATATGGGGTGCGGGTTGGGGAATACAGTCGGCGGGTGTTGATCAGATATTTCTATATCTGGGATTTCCGGAAATATTTAAACCGGAGTATGCGCTGAACGCTTTAAATTTTGTTCTGGGAGTGCATCCCGGGGAGAATAACTCTTCCTTTGTTTCGGGAGTGGGGGTAAAATCGTTAACAACCGCATACGGAGCTAACAGAGCGGACTGGTCCTATATTCCCGGAGGAGTAGGAAGCGGTACGGCGCTTATAAGGCCTGATCTGCCTGAGCTGAAATTATGGCCTTATTTCTGGCAGCAGACCGAATACGTTATGGGAGGAGGCGCAACGGATTTTTTGCTGCTTGCAATGGCGGCCGATTATATTCTGAACAGATAATTATTTAGTAAAGTAAAATGAAAAATCTGTTAAAAAACCCGGCAAGTATATTCGTCATATTAATTTTATCAGTAATTTTTACTTCTTTCAGTCATCAAAAACAAAATAAAGCGATGGATAAAAAAGAAATAATAAATGAATTAAAGCAGCAGCTTAAGAGTATTTTTAATCTATGGTACCCGTTATGTATTGATTCCGAATACGGCGGATATTACAGTGATCTTAATTATAAATGGGAAATTGAAGGGGTTCAGAACAAGATGATAGTAACGCAGGCTCGGCATGTCTGGAGCTGCGCTAACGCTTCAATTTATTACGGGGAAAAAGAACCGTTTGAAAAATATGCAAAGCACGGTTATAAATTCCTCAAAGATTTTATGCTCGACAAGCAGTACGGCGGTTTCTATAACCTTGTAGACAGAGAGGGGAAGCCTTTAAAAGAAAACGGAGAAATAATAAAACAAATGTACGGCGAGGCATTCGCAGTATACGGACTGGCGGCTTATTATCAAGCGTTCAGATATAAGCCGGCGCTGGATCTAGCGGTAGAAACA
>JBJKTB010000496.1:0-5873 GCA_046703345.1 Ignavibacteriaceae bacterium | reverse complement strand
TTAGGATCATCACTAGTCCGGCATTAAGCACCGGGAAGGCGGCTAGGATTAAAAATCCGTTAACCAATACCATCCACACGAAGAGGGGAAGTTTTGATAATGACAATCCTTCCGCGCGCATGGTTATGGTTGTAACCACGAAATTCAGTGCCGCGCCTATTGTTCCTATGCCCATTAAAAGAATGCTGAGCGCCCAGTAGTTTATGCCGGGAGCTGAGCTGTAAAAACTTTCGCTTAAAGGCGCATAGCTGAACCAGCCTACATTGGGAGCGCCGCCGGCGAAGAAGCTGAAATAAAGCAGCAGTCCGCCGAAAAGAAATATCCAGAAGCTGAAAGCGTTTAAACGCGGGTAAGCCATCTCGTTTGCGCCAATCATCAAAGGAAGAAGATAGGTTGCGAAGCCTATAAGCATAGGCGTAAGTACGAGGAATATCATTGTAGTGCCGTGCATTGTAAATATCTGGTTGTAAGCCTGCGGCGATAGCACGGTGTTCTCGGGGCGCGCCAGCTCAATTCTCATCTGCATAGCCTCAATAAAACCGATGACAAAGAAAATAAGCGAGGTCCAAAGGTACATTATGCCTATAAGCTTATGGTCTACCGTAGATATCCACTGCAGGATTCCGTTGCCCGAACGCAGTTTCGGAATCGGCTCGGTGCTTTCGGGTATTTGAAAAGAAAAACTCATTTTAATCCTTCCAGGTACGTTACCAGTTCATTGATCTGCGGGCGGTTAAATCTGAAGTCGGGCATATGCGCGCCCGGTTTTACTTTTTGAGGATCCGCCAGCCATCTTGTTAAATTTTCTCTAGTGTTGGTCAGCCTGCCGCTTAATATGGTTTCACGCGAGGCGATATGGGTAAGATCGGGGCCCACGTGAGCGTCTGCCGGAGTTCCCGCAATGGCATGGCAGTCGCCGCAGGTCTCTTTTTGAAAAAGCATATCGCCTAGAAGAGCGGTGCTGTCTTTAGGCGCGGCGGGCACCTGCTGCTGATCGTTAATCCATTTATCGAAATACGGCTTCGTCTGCGCGATAACTTTTATTCTCATCCACGCGTGTTCGGCGCCGCAGAATTCGGCGCACGTGCCTTCGTAAGTTCCCGCGCTGTCTGCCTCAATCCAAGTATAGTTCTTTCTTCCCGGTACAGCATCAATTTTCCTCCCGAGAGCCGGCACCCACCAGTCGTGTATAACATCGGCGGATTCTATCTCCATCAATAATTTTTTGCCTACCGGAATGTGAAGCTCGTTTGCAGTAATTATTTTGTATTCGGGGTATCTCATATCCCACCACCACTGGTGTGCGACTATTATAATATCGGGTTTTCTATTTTCGCTAACGGGCGAGTTGATCTCTTCCATCGCCCTTAAAGTAAGGGCAAAGAAAAATACGAGGATTAGAAAGGGAACAAGAGTCCAGGTAATTTCCAGTTTCTTATTCCCGAAAATCTGCTTCGGCTCGCCGGGATGTTTTTTAGAACTGAAACGTATCGCTCCCACTATTACGAGTCCCGCTACCAATGCAATGATAATGCCCGCCAGTATCAGGTATTTCAAAAACAAGTTGTTTATATCGTTGGCTTCCGGCGAATATGATGCGAACAGCTGAGAAAAAAAATGCAGGATTGAGTCCAAAAAATTTAACATCTCTTCAATTGTATTGTTTGAATTGCTTTAGAAGGTATAAACTTTTTGTTACCGGTTCTGTGACAATAATTACTTTAGCGGATATTTGTGATAAGGAAAAAGAAATGTCTTGCTCGTCCGCAGAATTATATTAATCAGAATGTAACGATTCAACAGGGAATATACTTCCAGTATGATATTAAATTACTTGAACATCAATTAATAAAGATGCTTCTGTTTTTAGTAAAGTATAAAAAGGATGCATTATATCTAAGTAAAAGTAAGACCGCCATGATGGGAAAACTAAATGATGAAACTAATTTTTGAGACTTAAGGGACGGTATAATAGAGCGGTTCATTCAGGGGCGGCCCCTTTCTTCAAATCTTCAAGCGAGATACCGGTGTTTACATTCCAATAAACCGGTCCAGCAATTACTATGAACGCATTGCCCGCCATAAAAATTATTAATGGGATAAGGCAATCGGATAAAAGAAGATCAAATGTTTGGAACAGCGAATCGGGCAAAGAAATATCACTGGTGATAAGATTAATTGCGGCGAATAAACCGAGAGCTCCAGAGAGTGCCCAGTATCCGAACTCGAAGACAGATGAGGCAGCCGCCCATAACATACTTCGCTTATCGAACCCGGCGATGAAAATTCCGACCGTAAAACCTTGAACTGCGGCTAACGCAGGCGAAATAAGAGTAAGCCCCAATATGAAGTACATTATTGCTGCGGGTACTATAATTATATATATAAAAGTTAATACCGCTGGCAAGTAAAGGTTTTTAATCCAGAGATTGAGCAGGGTTTTAAAAGGCGGGTATTTAAATTTTTTAACCCTTTGATCTTCGAATAATTTTTTCATCTTAAGAGTGAAGTGATTTTTATTCCTCGTTAGAATAATTCCCACGATAAGGAATATCCATGTTATTGAGTAAATGGTAATGAAATAAACCAGCACGTCAAACGATCTCATCGTCTCGCCTTTTGTTGAGTTTTCATCCGATTATTATATGGAAAGAGAAATTCGCTGATTGCTTATTTAGAAATTAGAACAATAGATCTATTTATGCAATCTGATTATTTCTGTGTCGAAGCTGATGCTTAAAGTTCGGTAGTGTTTCAGTAATTCGGCAGCTGCCCGGAATAATCTTCACTTTCAGGTTTGCCGAGAGTTTTCAGCGCAGGATTATCTATTTGTAATTTTGCATTCTCCACATAAAAGCCGACGTTTCCTTTTGAATAATGATCGTCGGCAAGCGTTAGAAGAATGTATCCGTTTAAGGAAAACTCCAGGTACTGGTCGAATGCAATGAGTCGAAACTCATGCGGACCATCGTTCGGGATATAGTTTGCCGCCTGCAATTGTTTGAAGCGGAAAGCCTCTTCGCCTTCGCCGTGCTTTCTTTGTCCCCATGCTCTTAACTGGACTATTCCCTTAAAGAAGTCAAGGCTCAGATAATAGCCGTCGCCGTCATCGTTAATACGAAATACGAGGCCGTATTTTCCCCTTCCTTGTATATTGAATTTACCAGTAAGCATAAAATTATCGTATTCACCTTTAAGCAGAAACGCCTCAAATCCGCTCGCACAGTCGATTATGCAGTGCGAGCCTTCTGATTCAGCGGAAGCGTTTGAATTTTTGAAGAGAGCTTTAAGCGGGGTAATATCGGAGAATCGCGAAGCGCTTGTGGCAAGATTGTCGAATCCTTTAAAAGTTTTCAAGCGGAGTTCACCGTTACCGTCGAGGACAAGCTCTTTAGGCGGCGCCATCAGATGCTGTCCTTGCGTAGTGCGGCCTTTAAAGAAGAAATTCCATACAAGATAACCTCCGTCTTCCCGGGAAATTCTTGCAGCGTAATTTCCCTGGGGAAGCAGCACGTTATCGGCAAAATTTTGATAAGGTCCTTCAAATGTATCCGACCACCAGTAATGAACTTTTACATCTTCGCGAATTGATCCTATAAGATAATAGCGGTTGTTTAGCTTAAAGAGGTTCGGAACTTCAACGTCGTCGTAATGCATTGTGCGGAAAAGGGGAGGCATAAACTCGTATCTGTTTTCTGATTTTTCTTCGATCAGCGCGACGCAACCTCTTCTTACAACCGGACCATTATTAACGCGTGCCGCCGCCAGTAGAAATACTTTTCCGTCCTCACGATAGCAGAAGGGGTCCCTGAAACTTACCCAATGCCTTCCCTGATCGAGCCGGCTTTCGTAAACCGGTCCCGGAATTTCAATTGGGAACGCATCGGATTTACTTTTTTTCCAGTTGTAAAGATCATCGCTTAAAGCTAATCCAATGCGCTGCACCCTGCTTCGGTCTTTCATTGAAAGGCCGGTATAAAACATTCGCCACGAGCCGTGTTTATACGGGTCGGGGGAGACGTGCATTGTCCAGAGCATATCGTCGTCCCATGCCGGCGGATCGCTAATGAAGACTGCGTTCTTTACCCGCTTCCAGTTAAAGCCGTCGCTGCTTACCGCGTGAGCTATGTAAGCGTGGTTCGGCAGCGTAAGATGAAAAAGATGATAAACCCCTTCATGCTTTATTACGTTTACATCGCCGATTTCGAAATCCTTGAAACCATATCCGGAGTACATTTTAAATTCAATATTTGTGAATGAAAAAATTTTTAACAGAATAAAAACCGATTACAAACCCGGACTAGCATGCATAATTCCGCCGTCGACAAAATAGGTTGCCGCAGTAACGTAGCTTGAATTATCGGAAGCGAGCCAGGCGACGAGAGAGGCTATTTCTTCCGGGCGCGCCATTCTTCCCGCGGGAATGAAGGCATTTAATTTCTTTAATTTTTCAGGATCGTCAATAGTCGATTTGTTTATAGGGGTGGAAACCGCGCCGGGCCCTACGCCCGCAACGGTAATTCCGTATTCTGCCAGCTCCACTCCGGCTGTACGAGTTAGCATTCACATTCCGCCTTTGGAGCAGCAGTAAGGTGTATTGCCGGGCATCGGCCAGTCTTCATGCACCGAAGAAATATTAATTATGCGTCCGCCTTTTCCCTGTTTAATCATTTGTTTCGCGGCTATCTGCGTTCCGAAGAAAGCGCTTTTTAAGTTTACCGCCATTACTTTGTCGAATTGTTCTTCGGTAGAATCGAGTACCGACGTTCTTGTCTCTATACCGGCGTTGTTAACAAGGATATCGACCTTTCCGAATGCTTTGACAGTTTCATCTATAAGTTTTTGCAAATCCGGTATACTGCTTACATCGGCGTCAACCATTATGGATTTATCGCCCATGCGTATTATTTCTTTTTCAAGCTCTTCGGCTGATTCTTCATTAACGACGTAGTCTATGGTAACAAACGCGCCTTCCTTTGCCAGAGCAAGCGCAATAGCCCTTCCGATTCCGCTGTTGGCGCCGGTAACAACCGCCGCTTTATCCTTAAGCATCATATCAAACTCCTTAAATGGTAAATAGCGTGATAAGAAATATCGTTTCATTCTCATTCACTTACGGAAAGAATATAACTTAAATCCTGGATTCAATGTGTGACAGCTTTGGAATTTAAAAATCAGGCGGCTGAATGCCGGTTTGATTTAGCCGGGCCCGTTCTCTCAAAAAGGGCAGGGGATGTTAACGCTTTACTTCCAGAAGACCGCGCCTAAGATGATTGTTAAAATTATGACCGATGCGATAAACAAGCAGATGCTTTTAGCGAAGTTCGGGGTAAGGCCGAGCTTCGGGTTTCTGCCCGGCACCATTATTCTGGGATCGTCGGGATCAAAGTATAAGAACCCCCAAAACCACGGGTCAGGTTTTAACTTTAAGAGCGCTCTTCTTTTAGCAGCTGAAGAACTAAGCAGTAAAAGAATTATGTTCAAGACGGCGAGCAGAATTATATAAAGCAGTATAAAACGCCAGATATTCATAATTCCCCGTTAATTTTGTATGTTCAAGTTAAGTTTTTTATTTAAAAAGTCAATTGCATGTAAAAAAATGCTTGACACAAAAAAATAATTTAGTTATATAGGGGTAGTTAGTTTAGGCAACCAACTAATTAGGGAAGATCAGAGCTTAAAACTTTTTACATGAACGAAGGACATCTTAAAATAATAACCGCCAATTCCAAGATACTGCGCGGCATAAACCGCAGCATGATTCTTAATATCATAAGAGAAAAACAGCCCATCTCGAGAATAAATATTGCCCGTTTAACGGGACTAAACAAGAGCACAGTCTCGAGTATAATTTCGGAGCTGCTGAGCGAAGA
>JBJKTB010000495.1:0-3113 GCA_046703345.1 Ignavibacteriaceae bacterium | reverse complement strand
CCGCATGCATCCATGCTTCCTTCAATGACGATTGATTGACAACTAACCAAACCTTCAATGTCACTGCTTTAGACATTGAAGGTTACTCCAGTTTGATAAATAAATCATACCATTATTTTACACACTCTAATCATTTTTCTGAGCGCAGCGAAAAATTTCTAGCGCCAAACTAATCAGCGTCCTACATTCATGTAATCCCTTGAGATTCTGGTTTTCACCAGAATGACACTTCGACTGTCATTCCTTTTATTCTGTCATTCCGGGCCTAGACCCGGAATCTCACGCCTCAACAACATCGTTACATTTAACTTTTCTATTCTTTCTAACATCCAGATTCTTCATCTCCGTTCACTTTCATAATACAAATCATACGGCGATTCAGAATAACACTTCCATACTAATCAATTCTTTTCATTTATCATTCTGAGCGCAGCGAAGAATCTCAAACCTTAAAATATCATTATTTCTAAAATTGTCTTTCTGAGAGAAGCGAAGAATCTCTAACATCGAAATATGTTAATCTTTACTTTATGTAATCCCTTGAGATTCTTCATCCCCGTTCACATTCTTGACTCAAACACTCGGGGATTCAGAATGACAAAAACATATAAATATACTAACTTAAAAATATAATTTTCATTGAAAACAATTTATTCTCTCCAACTTTAATTCCCTTTCACTTTTTCGCTTTTCGCTCTTCCCTTTTCTCTCTTCCCTATTCACTTTTCCCTCTTCCCTATTCCCTTTCCCACTTCCCCCATCCTCTCTTCACTTCCTCGTATTCCGGCTTAGACTTCAGTTCCGCTCCGTCCGTATTCATTCCCACCTTAAAAGTCACTTCCCTGCCGTCTTCCGTCTGCCTTTTCTCAAATTTTCTATCGAGTTTCAGTCTGTCCCACGTCCTGTACCGGACGCCGAAAGTAGTCGTGTTCTTCAGCAGCCAGTCCGCTGTTTTATCCTTATCGCCCGGACTTACAAGCACAGTAAGACAAACGGCTAACCTGTTCTTCTTTGAGTAGACGGGATATGTCCATACATCAAGCGCACCCGCTTCCAGCAGACGCTCCATGCACCATGCGGTTTTCTCGGCTGTCTGATCATCCAGGTTGCATGCTATCTCAACGACTTCATCGGCAAGATAAGGCAGCCCGGCGGAAATAGCTGCGGCATCCATAAGCACTATGCGGAAAACGTTCGGATACTCCTTCAGATCCTTTGTTCCTGCCCCGTATCCGTGTTTAAGAATTTTCCCTTTGGGCAGTTCGCTGATAAACTCCGGCTTAAGATATTTTAAGATCGCTAATCCCGTAGGAGTTGATAGCTCGATATTATTTTCTTGTATGGTTTCAGGTACCGGCTCAATCTCCATTCCAGTCGATAATCTTACCGAAGCAGGCGGCGGTATGGGATAGTTTCCGTGCGCCATTTTAATATTGCCTCGTCCAAGTTTAACCGGTGTTGAGTAGACTTTATCATATTCCGTTTTATCCAGGCAGTACCCGGCCATCACTACATCTATTATTGAGTCCGGCTCACCGACTTCATGAAAGATCACTTCGTCCAATGTTAATCCGTGCACCTGCGCTTCAGCCTCTGCTAGTTCGCGATAAATTTCCTTTGCATTTTTTTTGATATTTGCATTAAGATCTGAATCCTCTATTCTTTTAATCACGCTTGAGTAAGCGTTATGTGCATGTTCTTCCGCATTATTGAGCGTAAATTTATTCGATGCTTGCTCAAACTTAGGCTTGCTTTTTGAAATTACTTCAAGGTGATGTGAAAGTATAAATGCTTTTGTCCTTTTATCGATTTTTATTTCCAGGTTATCGTAGCCTAACAATGCAGGAATTCTTAGTATTTCTTCTTCGTCGGCAATGCCGGCATTTAAGAAGCTTGCCGCAAACATGTTCCCCGAAATGCCTGCTATATTATCACAGAATAGGATTTTCATTTATAATTTCGAATGTTCTTTTATTGTATTTATTATTCTGCCGGCGGCGTATGCGGCTGTAAAACCGCCGTTGATGTTGGTAACCGTAATTCCCGGTGCGCATGAATTCAGCATACTTAGTAAAGCGGAAAGTCCCTGGAAATTCGCCCCGTAGCCTACGTCTGTCGGGACGGCAATAACCGGCTTCTTAATGAGTCCTCCTATCGCGCTGGGAAGCACGCCGTCCATGCCCGCAATAATTATAAGCACGGATGCTTTGCTCAGAACTTCAATGTTTTCGATTATCCTGTGTATGCCTGCAACTCCTATATCATAAATCTTTGTGAATGCCGCATCCATTATTCCGCAGACTTCGGATGCTTCCTCACCTACATGTATATCGCTTGTACCGGCAGTTACTATGCAGATGTAAGGTTCATCGAAAATATCTTCTTTTAAGGGAACCGGGTTTACGGTATAAGTATGACCTGCTGTATTTTCTCTTCCGTCTTTAAAATGTTTTTTTAATGCTTCCGATTTTTCTTTGTTCAATCTTGTTGCCAGCACGGGCTCGTTTGATGCCGATAGCCTTTCACAGATACCGATAATCTGTTCTGTGGTTTTTGATTCACCGTATACAACCTCACCCGTACCTAATCTTAAATTCCTGTTATGATCTAATGTTGAATGTCCGAGCCTCTCTATATCGAACGGAAGGTATTTAATTTTTTCGTAAGCTTCTTCAGCCGAATATTCCCCTTTTTCAATACCGCTCAAAATTTCTTTCAGTAATTCTTGATTCACAAATTTCCCCCGCCGGTCTTATATCCTTCCAGATCAAGCGTAATCCATTTATACCCGCGCTTCTTAGCTTCAGTAATCAATCCGGCTCTTAGTTCAAAAGCACGACTCATTTCTTCCGGGGCAGCTTCTAATCTTAAAAACTTATTTCCGTCTGCTTCATGCATCCTTAATCGAAATATTCTCAATCCTTTTTCTCTTAACAGGTTTTCTAATTCGTCTATATCTTTCAATTTATCTTTCGTTATTCTTACGTTTGTCATTATTCTTGAGCTTAGGCATGGACTCGAAGGCTTATCTGCCAGTCTAAGATTATTCTTTCTCATCAAATTTCTTATTTCGTCTTTTGAAAGTCTGCACTCGGCAAGGGGATAGAGTATAT
>JBJKTB010000494.1:0-7238 GCA_046703345.1 Ignavibacteriaceae bacterium | reverse complement strand
AGATATGGATTGCGTGCAGACAAAAATAATTATATTCAAGCCGTTAAAACATTCGCTGCAGGAAGCAATTGATTTATGCGCACGGAACGGTCTGCTTATTTCTGTCGGTAGGCCCGGATATCTCAGGGCAATTACTCATCTTGACGTAAGCGGCGAAGATGTAAACACGGCGCGCGGCATATTGACCAAATTATTCAAATAAAGTTATGACTACCGGAAACAAATACGATATAAATCTCTTCAAGCATAAAATAAAATTAAGAGTACGATTCTCGGATCTGGACGCTATGCGCCACGTTAATAACGCGACTTATCTTTCGTACCTTGAAGAAGCAAGGATCGCTTACTTTAAAGACGTGGCAGACGAGCCGAAGAAAGATCTCGATTTCGGAGCCGTAGTAGCCCGGATAGAGATTGACTACATTCTTCCCATTGTGATGGGGGAGGAAGTTGAACTTTTAACGAGAGTTTCAAAAATCGGGAACAAGAGTACCGACGTGGAAAATATTTTAGCGGTAAAAAGAGGCGGGCAGAGAGTTGTTGCCGCAGGCGCGCTCACAAAACTTGTTTCTTACGATTACGAAACCTTTAAGTCGGTAGCAATCCCCGAAGAGAAGAAACAAAAGATACGCGAGTTTGAAGGTGCGCATGTATAAATGTTTTAATTAAATCTCGAAGGTTTTTAAAACCTTCGAGGTTTTGTTTAAATACTTTCGATAAGCTTGCGGAGAGCTTCTTCAATTTTCAAGGCTTTTTCGGTTTTTTCTATTGAAACCGGAGGCGCGACTCTTTCCGCGCAATCGATTATCTTGCACTGCTCGCAAGTATCATTTACTATTCTAAATCTTATCGCCGGGTCGTGAAGAAATTTAACTTTGTTTTTCAACTCGTCATCAAGCTGAAATCCTATAGTTACGCTTGAGAGAATTCCGGGTTTTAAGTTATCCTTTTGTGCAACGGACAGAGAAACATACTCTTCATCCGATCCGAAAAATTTTGAGTGCAGAATACCGGCCGTATTGCCGTTGACATCTTTGCTTGTCGAGTTGTAACTGCGAAGCTTATTCAGTGTTTCAATAGATATCCATCTTCTGCAGTAATGTTCGTCGTTCTGATAGCCTCCAGGAATCCTTCTAGTATTTAAGCGAAGTTCTTTAGAGAGATCGTATTTATCGGTAACAGTATTGTAATTAAACCTGAAGAAAAAGAACTTATTTATCCCTAGATATTTTGACGACAGATTAGTCAGTCTTTGAAAGAACATTTCAGGAGTGGCGTTGTATTTTTCAATGAGAGAAAGCAGTTTCCCGCCGTTCCACTTCGGTGAGTCGAAAAAAGAAGCCAGATCATCGATAAAAGTTTTTCTGTCTATTATAAGCGCTGTTGAGAAGTAAGATGCTTTAAAATAATTTACAAGCTGGTCGAATGTATCGAGTTTCATGCTTGAGTAAACAAAACTGCGGTCTTTAATCCCGAGATAGTTATACGCAAGCTCCTGTCCTACAATAAAAGTCTTCTGAGCGTCGGATAATTTTTTGTTTAGCAAGAGGCGGTTAACTTTAGATTTGACAGCGACTGCTCTCAGTTCTCCCAGTTCGCTGAATTCGTTAAGCGCGGATACGTCGATTATATAATTAAAATTTTCTTCGAGCAGCGTCTTAAGAAAATCAAATTTTCCTCTGCTGTTATCCGTTAGGCGGAAAGCTTTGATGAAAGAGACGACGGCTTTCTCGAGGTCGTCGAAATAGTTATCGTTGAATTCTTTAAAAGTTCTTAAGGCAGTACGGCTGAAGCTGCTGCTGCTCATCTCGGAGCCTCTGGCGGTTTCAATAAAAGTTGCTATCAAAGCGCTGAGCTGCATAGAGCTGCCGGACATCATACCAATCATCTTATTTACATCGATGCCGTAGTGATCAAGAGGAAGTTTTTCGAGTATGTTAGATTCAAGCAGATCTTCAACCGGAGCAAGGTTACGCATAAGTTTAAGCGAAACAAGCTTATCATACGAAACGTTAAGCGCCTCAGCCAAAGTAGCTATCTTATCGGATTTAGGATATTTTTTACCGCTTTCTATTTCGTTAAGGTAGGATACAGACAGACTGCTTTTTGAGGCCAAATCTGTAAGAGACAAATTTTTATCCAGTCTAAGCTGCTTCAATTTAAGACCGAAAATGAGCTTTATGTAATTTCCTTTAGCCATGGTAATTCCGCATTGGTTTTATTTCCGCATCACAATATATTAAAAAAGCGGCAAAAAATATAGCAAATATTCTTTGTCAGCGAAATTTCGCTTGCCTTTCTGATTTGAAGTAAATATATTAAAAACAGTTTTGACGGTTCCTGGTGCTGCACGTTTAACAACAAAATAAAGGTGAAATTGTGCAGGAGAGAAAAAGGATAATCGACATACTGAACTATCAGCTTGAAAACTATCCGCGAGCCGACGCGCTGTGCGATAAAATCGGCGGACAGTGGAGAAAATATTCGACTCAGGATATCCGGAAGATTGTTGACGAGTTCAGTTTAGGGTTATTAAAAATGGGATTTAAGCCGGGCGACAAATTCTCGATTATCTCGCACAACCGCACCGAATGGAACTTTGTGGATATCGGTATCCTTCAAATGGGAGGCGTAGATGTACCGATTTATCCTAACATGAGCGAAACAGATTACGAGTACATCTTTAACGACGCTTCAATCCAGTTAGTTTTCGTCGAGGGGAAAGAACTACTTGATAAAGTAAAAAGAGTTATTCCCAAGGCGCCATCTGTAAAGAACATTTACACTTTTGATAAAATTGATGAGGCAAAACACTGGACTGAAATATCATCGATGGCTGATGAATCGTTATTAAACGATCTCAGATCAATTGAGGATTCGATAAAATCTGAAGATCTTGCCACAATAATTTACACGTCCGGGACGACAGGGGTTCCTAAGGGAGTGATTCTCACGCATTTAAATATATTAAGCAATATATTATCACTTATGCAGATCATTCCCATCAACAATTCGGACCGGGTAATAAGCTTCCTTCCCATATGCCACATCTTTGAGAGAACCTCGATCTATTACTATCTGACTCTGGGCTGTGCAATATATTATGCGCAAAGCACTGATACCATAGTTCAGGATTTTATGGATGTGAAGCCTAATTATTTTACTACCGTTCCGAGACTTCTTGAGAAAGTTTTCGAACGAATCATGGAGAAAGGAAGAAATTTATCCGGACTGAAGAAAGCTATTTTCGGTTGGGCAGTTAATCTTGCAAACCATTACGACCCGATGGGGAAGAACAATATATTTTACAACATAAGATTAGCGGCGGCAAGAAAAATAGTTTTCAGCAAATGGTCGGCGGCGCTGGGCGGACAGGTAAAAGGAATAATAAGCGGGGCGGCGACACTTCAGCCGAGGCTTGCCAGGATATTCACTGGAGCCGGAATTCCCGTCCGTGAAGGCTACGGATTAACAGAGACCTCGCCGGTGCTTACCTGCAACCGATTCAGGGCAAATGAATATTATCTCGGAAGTGTCGGCATGCCGATTCCGGGAGTTCAAATAAAATTAGGAGAAGACGGCGAGATCCTTGCGAAAGGCGCTAATGTATTTAAGGGATATTACAACAAACCCGATCTTACGAAGAATGCTTTTGACGAGGAGGGGTTTTTCCATACGGGAGACATCGGGCAGATGATAGACGGTAAATTCTTAAAGATTACGGACCGGAAAAAAGAAGTATTTAAAACATCGGGCGGAAAGTTTGTGGCGCCTCTGCCGATTGAAAACAAAATGAAAGAGTCCTGGTTCATCAACAATATTATGGTAATAGGAGAGAACAGAAAATTTACTGCAGCTCTGATAGTACCTGACAAAGTATTCGTTCACAACTGGTGTAAAAAGAAGGGTTACGATAACTTAAGTATAAGTGAGATTACAAAGTGCAAAATTCTTAAAGAGAGGATGTGGAAGGATATAAGGAAGTACAATAAACGGTTCTCTCATATCGAACAGATAAAAAAGTTTGAAATAGTAAAGGATGACTGGACAGTTGAAACAGGCGAGCTGACGCCCACGCTTAAATTAAAGAGAAAGATAATCCTTGAAAAATATAAAGAACTAATAGAATCAATTTATTCGGAAGACAATCAAGCAATAAATAAAGAATAAGCAAAAATTATGAAAAGAATCATCAGTGAAGTAGCAGTATTAGGATCGGGAGTTATGGGCTCCCGCATCGCCGCCCATTTTGCAAACATCGGCTGCAAAGTCCTTCTTCTTGACATTGTTCCGAAAGAATTAACCGAATCGGAAAAGAAGTCGGGGCTTACATTAAAAGACAAACCGGTGAGGAACCGGATAGCGAACGATAATCTTAAGAGCGTACTGGCTTCCAAGCCTTCGCCGGTCTATCATTCATCTTTTGCCTCACGTATAACAACGGGTAATTTTGAAGACGATTCGGGTAAGCTGCAAAACGCGGACTGGATAATTGAAGCCGTTGTTGAAAATTTAAAGATAAAAAAACTGGTTTTCGATAACGTCGAGAAATTCAGGAAGCCGGGTACATTAATTACAACAAACACTTCAGGTATCCCCATCCACTTAATGCTGGAAGGCAGAAGCGACGATTTCAAAAAACATTTCTGCGGAACTCATTTCTTTAATCCACCGAGATATCTTCAGCTTTTAGAGCTGATACCGACTAAGGAAACAAATCCCGAAGTAATAGATTTTCTGATGAACTACGGAAGTCTGCATCTCGGAAAAACTACGGTGCTGTGCAAAGACACTCCCGCATTCATCGGCAACAGGATAGGCGTATTCAGCATGATGGCTGTTTTCAAGCTGATGAAGGAAACCGGACTTTCAGTAAAAGAAATTGACACTTTAACCGGACCACTTACAGGCAAGCCTAAGTCTGCAACATTTCGTACCTGCGATGTAGTCGGAATTGATACACTGGTGAAAGTGGCAAATAATATCTATCACGATTGTCCCGATGACGAAGAACGCGAGATGTTTGTGCTTCCGGAATATGTCAACAAGCTGGAAGAGAAGAACTGGCTTGGGGATAAGACAGGACAGGGCTTTTATAAAAAGGTCAAGCTTGAAGACGGAAGCAAAGAAATTCTAGAACTAGATGTTAAATCATTCGAGTACAAGCCGAGCGCTAAAACAAAGTTCGCTTCGGTATCGGCGGCAAAGCCGATAGAAGATCTGCGCGAAAGGCTGAGGGCGTTAAACGCGGCGAAGGATAAAGCCGGCGACTTTTTGCGAACGCTTTCATTTTACATATTCCGTTATTCTTCAAACCGGATACCTGAGATAGCGGACGAGCTTTATAAAATTGACGACGCGATGAGAGGCGGCTTCGGATGGGAACTCGGTCCCTTTGAGACATGGGACGCGCTCGGAGTTGAAAAGACAGTTAAACACATGGAAGAGGCAGGCTTAAAGCCGGCCGCGTGGGTTAAGGAGATGCTGTCGAAGGGTTTTGCTACTTTTTATAAAGTTGAAAACGGCAAGCGGAAATATTTCGACACTGCATCATCATCTTACAAAGATATACCCGGAAGAGAAGGATTTATAATTCTAGATAATTACCGAGCGAACAAACCGGTCTGGCAGAACAGCGGTGCGACGCTGCATGATATAGGCGACGGTGTTGTTAACCTAGAGTTTCAAACAAAGATGAACACAATAGGCACTGAAATACTTGAAGCTGTAAACAAGTCGATTGAGATCGCTGAGAAAGATTTTACCGGACTAGTAATCGGCAACAACGGGCAGAACTTTTCGGCCGGAGCCAACCTAGCGATGATGCTGATGCTGGCGGTCGAGCAGGAGTATGACGAAATCGATCTTGCGGTGCGAACTTTTCAGAACACTACAATGCATGTTCGTTATTCCGGCGTACCAGTTGTTGTGGCTCCACACGCGCTAACGCTCGGCGGCGGATGCGAGATATGCCTGCATGCTGATAAAGTTCAGGCGTCTGCGGAAACGTATATAGGGCTGGTTGAAGTGGGAGTCGGAATTATCCCGGCCGGCGGCGGCACAAAGGAATTGACGCTTCGGGCATCCGACAGTTACGCGGATGAGGAAGTGGAAATGCCCGAGCTGCAGAAACGTTTTATGAATATTGCTATGGCCAAAGTAGCCACATCAGCAAATGAAGCGTTTGATCTGGACATCTTTAAAAAAGGCCGCGACGGGATAACAGTAAATCCAAACAAGGTTATTTACGACGCGAAGCAGGCCGTACTTGAACTGGCAGGAAGCGGATACACGCGTCCCGTTCAGCGGACTGATATAAAAGTTTTGGGAAGGCAGGCTTTGGCTACGCTTATGCTCGGCGCTTATTCCTTCCGTACGGCAAACTACATTTCGGATCACGACAGAAAGATAGCCGAGAAGCTTGCGTACGTAATGTGCGGCGGGGATCTTACACAAGGTACTTTTGTTTCCGAGCAGTATCTGCTCGACCTTGAAAGGGAGGCGTTCTTAAGTCTGATCGGCGAAAAGAAAACCATGGAACGGATTCAGCACATACTGAATACCGGAAAGCCATTAAGGAATTAAATTTTATTAATAAAAACAGAAGAATTATCATGAGAGAAGCATATATAGTAGCAGGATACAGATCCGCGGTAGGCAAGGCGAAGAAAGGCGGATTTCGTTTTTACAGGCCAGATGATCTGGCGGCCGACGTAATTAGGCATTTGCTTAAATCGGTTCCGCAGCTTGACCCGCGCAGGGTAGATGATCTGATTGTAGGCAACGCGGTTCCGGAAGCGGAACAGGGACTGCAGATGGGAAGGATGATCGCTCTCCAATGTCTTCCTATGGAAGTACCGGGAGAAACAGTTAACAGGTACTGCGCATCCGGAGTTGACACAATAGCCACTGCAGTTGCGAGGATACGCACCGGAATGGCTGACTGCATAATTGCAGGCGGTACCGAGTCGATGTCAATGGTTCCGGTTACCGGCTGGAAGCTGGCGCCGAACTATAAAATTGCCGTCGAGCATCCGGAATATTATCTCGCGATGGGTCTTACAGCTGAAGAGATAGCAAGGGATTACAAGATATCAAGAGAAGATCAGGACGAGTTTTCCTACACATCTCATATGAGGGCGGTAAACGCAATTAAGAACGGATACTTCAAAGATCAGATTGTACCTATTGAAGTGGAAGAAACTTATCTTGAAGGCGGGAAGAAAAAAGTAAGAAAG
>JBJKTB010000493.1:0-3126 GCA_046703345.1 Ignavibacteriaceae bacterium | reverse complement strand
GACTATGATAGTTCTGCAAAAAAGCAATGTAATAAACTACTACAACCACGCCGAGCAGTATAGAAACTTTAGGATAATGTTTTTCCCAAAAGTGCTTGTAAAAAAGCGGCCCGGTTGCAATCATCAGCAAAAGAAGAACAAAAGGGATTATCATAAACGGTGTAGGAAGCGCGTGCTCCATTACCTCAGCTGATTTTACCGCCGCTGCAACGGTGTCCGCCGAAGCGTGCCCGGTCATACCTTGAGCGGATGCGGTAAATTGAAATCCCAATATACTCACCAGTACTAAGAACGTTTTCCCCATGCTTTTCCTCTTAAAAATCTATTGGCTATTTTAGCGCTACTTTACTGGAAGGGAGCACATGTTCAACAATTGCGTGCGTCGATTTTGCCGAGACTTTTAAGAATGTGCTCGGATAAACTCCGATCCATACGATAAAAATAAATATCGGTACAAGTACAAGAATCTCGCGTTTAGTCATATCAGTAAGATTGTTCAGCTTTGGATTTTTAACTGGACCGAAGACAACGCGCTGGTACATCCATAAAAGATATACCGCCGCGAAAATTACTCCGCTTGCAGCGAACGCTGTGTACCACCAGCTGTTCAGCACGGGAGATTTGAATGTTCCCAGCAGTATTAAAAACTCGCCGACAAAACCGTTCAATCCCGGAAGTCCTATTGATGACAAAGATGCTATCATCAAGAACACCGAATAAATAGGAATTATTTTAGCGATGCCGCCGTATTCCGATATTTCTCTTGTATGCATTCGGTCGTAAATAACTCCAACCAGAAGGAAGAGAGCGCCAGTTGATAATCCGTGGTTAATCATCTGTATTACCGCGCCCTGCATCGCTTCCTGAGTTAAAGCGAAAATTCCCAAAACAACAAAACCTAAGTGCGCCACCGAAGAATAAGCAACGAGCTTCTTCATATCCTTCTGAACCATAGCAACCAGCGCTCCGTATATAATTCCGATTATCGCCAGCACTGAGATATAAGGAGCGAAAGTAATTGCCGCTTGAGGGAAAAGCGGAAGACAGAATCTCAGCAGTCCGTAAGTGCCCATCTTCAGAAGAACGCCGGCAAGAATTACGCTGCCTGCGGTAGGCGCCTGAACGTGAGCGTCGGGCAGCCATGTGTGCAGCGGAAATAACGGAACTTTAATAGCAAAACTGAGCGCGAATGCGAGGAACATCCAGTTTTGTATGTTCGATTGAATAGTAGGTCCAACATTATAAAGTTCTATCAAGTCGGTTGAAAAATGTCCGAGCGAAGAAGAAGCGTAAACCGCCAGCCATATTATTGCGACGAGCATCAGCAAACTGCCGAACATCGTATAAAGGAAAAACTTTATCGAAGCGTAAATTCTTCTGTCGCCGCCCCAGATACCGATTATAAAATACATCGGGATAAGCATCGCTTCCCAGAAAATATAGAACAGGAAAAGATCGAGAGAAACAAATACGCCTAGCATTCCGACCTCGAGCAGCAGCATGAAGAATGTAAATTCTTTAACCTGCTTCTTGATGCTTTTCCAACTGGAGAGAAGAGTAAGCGGCGTAAGAAACGTTGTCAACAGTACAAGTAATAGCGAAATGCCGTCTATGCCCACATGATAGCTGATATGCAGATTCGCTATCCATGAAAATTTTTCGATAAACTGGAATCCGCCTTTATCGATATCGTAATTAAAATAAAGGAACAGCGACAGGATGAAAGTAACTATAGATACTATCAGCCCGAAATATCTTACCGCGTTTTCTTTAGTCTTTCCGAAGAAGAGCAGAATTAACGCGCCGATTAAAGGCGTTAGCAGTATTAATGATAATAAATAGCTTTTTTCCATATTATAAACTTAAAATAATCCAGAATAATGCGATTACTATTCCGAGCGCCATTACAAGTGCATAAACTTGAGCGACGCCGGTTTGTATTTTTCTAATGCTTTTTGAAATTGAACCTACTACCGCAGCAACTCCGTTAACCGCGCCGTCGATTATCTTGCTGTCGGTAAATCCCCACAAAATCTTTTCGGAACCGCGCACGATTGGAGTAACAACCGCTGCATCGTAAGCTTCGTCCACAAAATATTTGTTGAGAAGAAGATTGTATATTCCGTGAAATTTCTTGCTTAGCTTTTCCGCCTCTTGATTGTTCTTAATGTACAGATACCTTGCGTACCATATTGCCGCAACCGCTCCTACTACTGTAACTGTCATCAATAAGATTTCCTCAAAATGAGTATGAGAACCGTACAACGCCAGTCTTGATTGCGCCGGACTGAAAATGGGCTCAAGCCAGTTTTCAAATAAATTGCCGTGAGCTCCGGAGAACAGTTCCGGAATTCCGATGAATCCGCCTATTACCGAAAGCACTCCGAGTAAAATAAGCGGCACCGTCATAACGTTGGGAGATTCGTGCGGATGCTTATCGTGGCCGAATCGCTCCTTCCCTTCGAAAGTAAGATAAACGAGTCGAAACATGTAGAAAGCCGTAAGCAGCGCAGTGAAGGCTCCGATGAACCAATAGAAGAAATTGCCGTTTGCGTAAGAGTACCAGAGTATATCGTCCTTGCTGAAAAATCCGGAGAAAGGAGGAATACCGGAAATAGCAAGCGATGCGGCAAGGAAAGTTAAATAAGTTACCGGCATATATTTTTTTAATCCGCCGAAATTCCTGATGTCCTGGTCGTCATGCATAGCGTGAATTACCGAGCCGGCGCCTAAGAATAAAAGGGCTTTGAAGAATGCGTGAGTCATAACGTGGAAGATACCGGCGGAGAATGCGCCTACTCCCATCGCGAGAAACATGTATCCCAGCTGGCTGACGGTTGAGTACGCGAGTACTTTCTTGATGTCGTTCTGCACGAGTCCTATCGTAGCCGCAAACAAAGCCGTTAAAACTCCTATTACGGCCACGACAGTCATTACAGCCGGTGCGGACGCGAAGATTATGGAAGTTCTCGCAACCATATAAACGCCGGCGGTAACCATTGTTGCGGCATGAATCAGAGCGGACACCGGAGTCGGGCCGGCCATAGCATCAGGAAGCCATACGTAAAGCGGTATCTGAGCCGATTTTCCGGTTGCGCCGATAAACAGGAACACCGCTATAAAAAT
>JBJKTB010000492.1:0-9676 GCA_046703345.1 Ignavibacteriaceae bacterium | reverse complement strand
ACGTTTTCAGGCTGCGTCTGTCCCGCCAGGATAGCATAAACCTGGTCGACTATTACCTGAAATTCGTGCGATTTTTTCTGGCGCGGATGAGGCAGCCCCACAACCAAATCCGAAATAAGCCTGCCTGGATTTTTATCCATCACTACGATTCTGTCTGCCATGAAGATCGCTTCTTCAATATTGTGGCTGACCATCAGAATGGCCTGCGTGGGAATTTTTCCGCCGGTCCAGAGTTCGAGAAGCTCGCCTTTAAGAGTCTCGGCGCTTAATACATCAAGCGCAGAAAACGGCTCGTCGAGACACAGCAGTTCGGGTTCTACAACCATAGCCCGCGCGAAACCGACTTTTTGTCTCATGCCTCCGGAAAGCTCGCGAGGGTAAGCCATTTCGAATCCGTCCAATCCTACTCTGTCTAAAGATTCAAGCGAACGCGGCCCCCGCTGTTCACGCGGAACGTTTTTCGCCTTAAGAGCAACTTCAACATTTTCCTGCACGTTAAGCCACGGAAAAAGCGCAAACGATTGAAAGACAATTGTGGCGTGCGGATTAACTCCTACAGTCTGTTTGCCTTTGTAAAGCACCGATCCCTGCGAAGGCTGCTGAAGTCCGGTTATTATTCTAAGAAGAGTGCTCTTCCCGCAGCCGGACGGCCCTAACAGCGCAACAAACTCTCCCTTCCTCAAAGTTAAATTAATGTTGCTTACGGCAGTAAACAGCCGTTGTCCCGAGCCGTAGGTCTGGTTCACGTTAATCAGTTGAAGAAGCGGTTCACCGTTAGTTAGATTCTGATTCATAAATTAATCCGTTTTCTATTCTTAGTCGAGACGATACTGTTCCTCCGCTACGCGGTAGAGACGTCTCCATAAGAACCTGTTAATAAAAACTACGGTTAGTACCATACACAGCGTAGAAGCTAACAGCTCCGGATAATTGCCGGCGGCGGTAGCCTCCGAAATCATAGCGCCGATACCTTTTGTCGCGAGCACCTTCCCTCCGAAGTTAACGTACTCCGCAACTATGCTTGCGTTCCAGGCGCCTCCGCTCGCGGCGATGGATCCTGTAATCAGATACGGAAACAACGCGGGCAGAATTAATGTACGCCATTTCTGCCATCTGTTCAAGTGAAGCAGCTTTGCCGTGTATTTCAAGTCCTGCGGTATAGCGCTTGCGCCGGCGATTATGTTAAAAAGCAGATACCATTGAGTGCCGAGAAGCATAAGAAGTATGGCCGCGATGTTCAGCCCGCCGGGCAGAGCAAGCAGAAATAAAAGGAAAACAGGAAAGAGCGCTGTTGCGGGAATTGAGGCCATGATCTGCACCAAGGGCTGAAGGAAATTCGAGAGCTTTTTATTAGTACCTATCGCAACCCCGAGCGGAACAGTCCACGCAAGCGCGATCGCCAAAGAAATAAACACTCTTATAAGTGTGGCGATAATTCCGATGCCGATTCGTCCCCATTGAGATGATGTTACGTTTGTAAGCATTAAAGCAGCGCGGTACGCACCGTAGAGAATAACAAGTATCAATATCAGCTTAAGAATTTTCATTATCAGGTTCACAAAAGCTGATCTCCTGCCGGTCTTTTTCGGTTTGCCGGATCTTGAGATAAACCAAGAATCTATTTTTTCCTTTAACGGCTGTACCACATGTTCGTCAGCCCAGCCGATTAAGTTGGCATTAAGCAGCGCATCGTAAAACCAGGATGAAGGGGTTTCCTCTCCTTCTACGGTTTCCACCTTAAATCTGTCGGACCATGCCAGCAGCGGCCGCCATATAAGCTGATCGAGCACCACAATGACAAAAATCAATGTGCCTACTCCCCACATAATCGCCTGAAAATTTCCCGCGTTAGCCGCCTGCTGCAGATAAGAACCAAGACCCGGCAGCCTAAAGTCCTTATCTCCCACAGTGAAAATTTCCGCGGCCATAAGGAAGAACCAGCCGCCGGCCCAGCTCATCATACTGTTCCAAACAAGGCTGATCATAGCGAACGGGAGCTCTATGGTTTTAAATTTAAGCCATCCGTTAAACCTGAAGATTGAACCGGCTTCTTTAAGCTCGGACGGAATGGTGGTAAGCGACTGATACCATGCGAACGTCATATTCCAGACCTGACTGGTAAAAATCAGGATGATGGAGCCTAATTCCGCTGCGACATCCTGGGGAAGGACGGCTCTTAAGCTGAGCACTACAACAGGTAAAAAGGAAAGAATCGGAACGCTCTGCAGCACGTCCAAAAGCGGCAGCATTATCTTTTCCGCCTTTTGCCTAGAGGCCGCGATCCGTCCGTATACAATTGAAAAAACTATTGAAAGGAAATAAGCCGCGAACATCCTTGTAATAGACAAAATTGTATACCAGGGTAGAGCGGAAGGAGCGAGAGAAATTTCGGGGCCGCGGATAACAGGCGGAGTATCTATGGCTAAGTGAACGCCGGTATAGATAATCCCTATCAAAGCAACGATTACAAGTCCGTCTCCCCAGCTGAAACGCCGGTCGGTTGTCTGTTCGAATTTAAAACTAAAAATAGACTTCATCTTTGCTTAGATTTATGCGATTTGAAAGGATTTACATTTTCTTCCCAGCCCTCAAAAAATTTTGTTTTTAAGCCGCGAAATATTTCACAGTGGAAACAACCGCAGTTAGAGGCAAAAAGTAATTGAAATTAATTCTTAAATAAGTTCAGTGAATATAAAAATTTTTACCGATAAGCCGCAAAAAAATGAACCAAAGGAAACTTAAGTTTAAAATAAATGTTAGATCTTTGACTTTAAGAATTTGCCGCTTTCTTTCATAGCATAATTCATCAGCAGTTCCTGTGAATCAATCCGTTTGCCTTTCCCGCTGTGATTAACAAAGTAATACGCCATATCAGGTTCCAATCTGCGGGCCTTTATGTTGTCTTTTAACTCATACTTTATCAGAGTATTCAGCAGTTCGATTCTAAGTTCTTTATCTTCAACCGGAAATGCTACCTCAACCCTTCTGTCGAGGTTTCTCTGCATCATATCTGCGCTCGACAAATACAGATCTTCATGCCCGTTATTAAAGAAGTAAAAGACCCTGCTGTGTTCGAGAAATCTTCCGACGATGCTGATTACATTTATATTTTCGCTCACGCCTTTCTGACCGGGAACCAGGCAGCAAATGCCTCTTACTATTAGATTGATCATTACACCCGCATTTGAAGCCTCATACAAGGCGCTGATTATAACCGGATCAACCATAGCGTTAAGCTTTATTATTATTTTGCCTTCGGCGCCGGCTTTTACATTTTCTATTTCGCGCACGATGAGAGACAGCATCTTTTCTCTCATATTGATAGGCGCCACAAAAAGTTTTCTGAACTCGGTCTGCTTTGAATAACCGGTTAAATAATTAAAAATATCCGACACGTCCGAGCAGATATCTTCATTGCTCGTAAAGAATCCGAGATCGGTATAAAGTTTTGCCGTAGAAGCGTTGTAATTTCCGGTAGAAAGATGGACATATTTTTTCACGCCGTCGGATTCGCGTCTTACTACCAGAGTCATCTTAGCATGAGTCTTTAAGCCGACGAGTCCGTATACTACATGCACGCCTACTTTTTCGAGTTCCCTCGCCCAGAATATATTATTCTGTTCATCGAAGCGTGCCTTTAATTCAACCAGAACGGCAACCTGCTTGCCTCTTTCCGCGGCTTCCATAAGATACTTAATAATCGGAGAGTCGGTACCGACGCGGTAAAGTGTCTGCTTAATAGCCAGAACATCTGGGTCTTTTGCAGCCTGTTTAATAAAATCTATTACCGGATTAAAAGAATGATAAGGATGATGAAGCAGAATGTCTTTTTTCTTAATTACCGTGAAAAAATCCTCTTCTTCATCAAAGACGTTCGGTATAACTGGGTAGAACGGCTTTGATTTCAATGTATGAACAGGCAGATCGTAGAGCGTCATTACATCGCTTAATCCAAGCGGGCCATTAAAAATATGTACGTCGTCCTTTCTTATTTGAAGATTATCCATTAGTGTTTCGAGCATGAACCACGGCATGCTCTGTTCAACTTCAAGACGAACGACAGTACCGAATCTGCGCTGTTTTATGTTCTCCTCAATTACTCTCAATAAATCGTCGGCCTCATCTTCCTGAAGTTCAATATCGGTATCTCTTGTAATTCTGAATTTGTGCGCTTCAAGAACTTCCATCCCCGGAAATAAAAGAGGAAGATTAGCTTTAATTAAATCACCGAGCCAGATAAACTTGGCGCAGAAATTTCCGTTTGTTCTCGCTTTGGTTCCGGGAGATAAAATATGGTCGATCTGCATTAGTCGGGGCAGAATGCTCGGAACTTTTACTCTGGCAAAGTGTTCGTCCCCGTTAGGCTTTTTAACAAGTATAGCGAGGCTTAAACTTAAATTGGATATATAAGGAAAAGGCCTGCCGGGATCGAAAGCCAAAGGAGTGAGAACCGGGTAAATTTCTTTTTTAAAATATTCAGTCAGAGCGGCTTTTTCATTTGGCGGAAGCTCATCATATTCGGCGACGAATATGTTCTCTTTGTGCAATGCGGGAACAACTTCCTTAAGCCAAAGATCCATAGTTTGCTGAAGCATAGGCTTCAGGGTCTTTTCAATCTTCTGAAGCTGGGCCTGCGGCGTCAGTCCGTCTATGGTAGGTTCTGCTACGTTCGCAGCAATCTGCTCTTTGAGTCCCGAAATCCTGATCATATAAAATTCATCCAGGTTGGAATGGAATATAGATATGAATTTTACTTTTTCAAGAATCGGAAGATCTGAATTAAGTGCCTCCTCCAGCACTCTGCGATTGAACTCAACCCAGCTTAAATCCCTGTTGAAAAAATTTTTAGGGTCGTCGTATTTTTTTAATAGTTCTTTTCCAGTCATAGCCGCCTGTTAAAACATATCGTGCCAATATAAGGTTTTTTTCTTTATTTTTCTTCATAAAAAAGTATGAACCGAAAGCTTAATGAAGAATTAAATTAGAAACTAAAGCAGCGCTCCTTTTTATTAACTAAGATCAAAAGTGTGATAATGAGGTAGGAAGCAGAGACTCAAATTGAAGGAGGAACTCCCGGCCCTGTTTGAGCCGGGAGGTAAAAATACTGATTAAGCTATTTCTTTTTCCTGGGCAAAAAGTTTTGTGAATTCTCTAGGTTTTCTCTGTTTGGCAGCGCCTTTATTATAAGCATATCCCGCTATAAGAGGCATTGCTAAGGTAGCTTCGGCATAAACCATCTGTTCGAAAGTAGTTTCTACTTTGCCCCAAGAGCTGGCTTCTTTTAATGTGGAGCTCGAAAGAGCGCCGTCCCTTACGTCAGCAACTGTAATTTGAACTGCGTACTTATGCATCGGAGCGTCTTCCTCGAGAATGTCAGCCGCAACCACGATATCCTGAGTAAAGTTTTTCGGAACGCCGCCGCCGATCATGAATATGCCTGTTTCTTTGCTGGCCAGTTTAATTTTTGTTAATTCGAGAAAGTCTTTAGCGGAATCGATTGACGCGTGCTTATCCGGATTTTTAGTTTGATGCATCACGAACCCGAAGCCGGCTGAGCAGTCTGAAAAAGCCGGAACGAAGATCGGCACGTTTTTCTTGTAAGCAGTGTATACAACCGAATCATCAACTTTAGGACCGCCGTTCTCGTCAAGATATTTTCCGAATTCGCGAAGCAGTTCTCTGGAGGAATAAGGCTTGGGTTCCAGACTGTCGAATATTTTTGCCGTTGTCTCATCGCATACCCTCAACTCGTCTTCGTCGATGTAAGTATCGTAAATTCTGTGTATATGAAGTTCTCTAAGCAGGTTGTCGTCGCTGAACGGAGTTCCAATATAGTGCTTAAATCCCAGCGCCTCAAAGAAGTCCTGATCTACCATCAAGGCACCGGTAGATACAATCGCATCAACCATGTTGTTATTGATGAGATCGAAAACAACTTTCTTAAGGCCTGCGCTGAAAAGACTGCCGGCCAGCGTAAGTATTACACCGCAGTCATTATCTTTAACCATCATTTCGAAAATCCTCGCGGCGCGGTTAAGATCCCTGGCCGTAAAAGCCATATGCTCCATCGCGTCTACCAGCGGAACCACGTTATGCTCTTTTATATCTATGTGCTTAATCGTGTCCTTTAAGAAGTCTTTCTTGCTAGCCATATTTCTCTCCTTGATCTATATTTTTTTTGAAATAAAAAACAAATATAAAATGAAAATAAGTATTATCCTCGAAGAATTTTTTGTTGTTTATTAGGTTATTGATCCGACGGCAAATAATATTGTTGTAAGCCGAAGATATTTCAGCCGGGCGAAGAAAATTTAACCAATTCCTGCGTATTAGGAAAGCAGGTAGGCCTTAAATGTGTCTGAAGTATCAGATAATTAAGAACTTATATAAAAGATCGGAATCTTCTCTTCTAAAAAAACATTTTAGCAATTTTCAGAACGCCCTGTTTCCACGGAACGCGGTGGGATACGCCTGATTGATTTTCAAATTCCTTTAAGTGATCGATATACCACTTGTAATTGCGGACGAGAGCGTCTTTGTTGGAATACTTAGGAGTAAAGCCTAGAATTATTTCAGCTTTCTCGATTGATACGAATGAGTCCTTTGAAGCAGTTTCATAGACCCATTTATAAAGGGGAGACAGCTTGAATGCCTCTAATACTCTCAGCATAAAAATAATAGGCTTTTCCGGAAGAGGAACTATCTTCTTCCCGATTCCGGCATAATCGAGCACTGCCTGGTAATCTTCTTTCATTGTCGTGAATTCTTTCGCGCCGATGTTAAAGGTATCGTTTACCTTTTTCTCGTCTTGAATAGAAAGCTGGTAGATCGCTTCGCATAAGTCTTCAACATCAAGAAGCTGATACCTGTTTTCACCGCTGCCTATCATAGGAAATCCCTTGCCGTCTTTCGCCCAGTCGTAGAACAGCGCGAATACTCCCAGCCTTTCCGGTCCTACAAAAGATTTCGGCCTTACTATCGGAACGCACATTCCCTTTTGTCTGTACTTTAAGCATTCTTCTTCGGCTTTTATTTTTGCTTTGCCGTAGTGCCCTACGCCGTCCAGTTTATCGTCTTCTTTAAGAGGGTGATGATCGGGAATACCGTAAACGGCGGTTGATGATACGTGAATGAATCTCTTGATTTTCTTTTCTTCGGCGGCGGCAAGAAGGTTCTGCGTTCCGCCTATATCGGTCGAGAAAATCTCTTCAGGCTTGTATAAAGGGAGAGCAGCAGCTGTGTGAATGATAATATCTTTGCCTTCAACAGCTTTACGTACGGTATCCTTGTCTCTAATATCTCCGGTGATTATTTCAATCTGATCGTTCATATCGGGGTAATCGAACTTTACTATATCTATGGAGGCAACTTCATGGCCGCGCTGCTTAATGTATCTAACCAGATTTATTCCCAGAAACCCCGCTCCGCCTGTTATAAGGAATTTCATTATACCTCCTGAAGATATGACAAGTATTAAAGTATTAACAAAATTAGTGTTTTTTAAAAAGGCTTCAAAATTTTGGAGATGCCGGGTACGAATCTGTGTAGTTAATTTAGTCTGGCGATATTAAATTTACGGAAAAGAATTGCTTGTTAAAGATGAAATCCGGTCCGCAAATAAAGGAAGAAAAAATATCCTTTTTCGGCTTTGCTGCCTCAATAAGTCTGCACGGAATTATTTTCCTTGCTGCGGCTTTTTTACTTGGACTAGAGGGGAAAAGGTCTAAGATAAATCCTGTGTATGTACAGGTGATTACTCAAGATTTATCCGGAAGTTTAAACAATTATGAAAACTCGACCTTAGAAAATATTAAGCGGAGGAAGAACGAAAATCATAATGATCCGGTTATTAAACATGATAAGATAAATCCGGCCGGTTCGTACACATATCAGAATTTAGACGCAGATACTACGGCCCTGGAGCAGACTTATCATGAAGCGACTTTAAATGTAACCATAAAATACCCGGCGGGCTGGAGGTATGTGGATCAGGACGCAAAGAACAAGCTTGACGGGGTAACGTTCTGGGCGGCCGGCGGGAATAACTCCCCGCCTCCGTACGTTCATCTGGAAGTAAAGGATCGTGATATCTTCTCGGCTGCCCGTTACAAATATAAAAGTAAGATGGGCGGATATGCGTTGTACTACAACGATCCGGAAGAGATGGAGGGGCAGGTTATGCAGACTGTTTACGTAAGAACCGACTCCGGGCAGGATTTTAGTCTTAAGCTGATAATTGACGGTGCCGCGGAATTTAAAGCTTTTCAGCCGGCATTTTTCGGAATGATAAAGACTTTCCGGTTCGGCAGGTCATTCTTCTAACCGAAAAATTTTATGCAAAGAGAGTTTTACTCAGTGTGAAGTTTTCGGGCAGCAGTTCTTAAACTAGCGGCAACCCGGTGAATTTTATAGTTTTGCCGCCGGAAATTGGTCAATAAGTCATTAAGTTATTTTCATATTAATGATTTTAAAGCCGGTTATGGTGAAATAACAAGTGCGGAATAAATTAATAATTAAGTCAAACCTTGACTTTTTTGAACTTTACGGTTAAATTTCTTCTCTTAATTTGAATAGATATTACGTTTCGGAGGAAAAAGCGTGAAACAAGAAAAATTAACGAAGTTTGTCAGCACCATTGAAGCGGACAGAAAGTGGTATGTTGTTGATGCCAAGGATCAGGTGCTGGGAAGGCTTGCCACAAAGGTGGCCGGGATTATCCGCGGAAAGAACAAAGCCATCTTTACCCCAAATTCGGATACCGGCGATTTCGTGGTTGTTATAAATGCCGGACTTGTTAAGGTAACCGGCAAGAGGGAATCGTTAAAAAATTACAAGCACCATTCTGGTTACCCGGGCGGATTGAAGACGCGCAGCTTCGAAGAAATGATTTCCAAGAAGCCGGAGTTTGTTATTGAAAACGCGGTAAAAGGCATGCTGCCGAAAAACAGACTCGGCAATCAATTAATCAAGAAATTAAAGGTATATGCCGGCGACAAGCATCCTCATGCTGCACAGAAGCCGGAAGTATTAAGCTTAACGGAGAAATGATGGCTGACCAAATTTACGTAGGAAGAAGAAAAACATCTGTTGCCAGAGTAATTTTAAGGAGCGGAAACGGCAAGATTACCGTTAACGGAAAAGAATTCGAGCAGGCTTTCCCGCAGCTTTTAAGCAGGGAAGACATAATGAATCCATTAAAGGTTACTGATACTCTCGGTAAATATGATGTGACAGTTAAAGTCCTTGGAGGAGGAACTACCGGGCAGGCTCAGGCGATAAGATTAGGAATTGCAAGAGCGCTGGTAAACATAAACCCTGAATTCAGGGGCGCGCTTAAGGCCGAGGGATTCCTAACAAGAGATCCGAGAATGGTTGAGCGTAAAAAATACGGACAGCCGAAAGCAAGAAAAAGATTTCAGTTTTCTAAGAGATAATTTATTTAACAATCATTCATACTTCCCGATTTACCGCCTGTGTCCCGCCTGAAAAAGGGATCGTAGGTAAAGCTGAAGGAAGTAGAAGAATAAACAGGAGCAAAAATGAGTCAGATTGAGTTAACCCAGCTCATCGAGGCCGGGGCGCATTTCGGGCATTTAACCCGCCGATGGAATCCAAAAATGAAACCGTACATCTTCATGGAGAAGAACGGTATTCATATAATCGATTTAAAGAAAAC